>JAUXBI010000044.1 GCA_030619435.1 Syntrophaceae bacterium | reverse complement strand
TATGTTTTTAGTATGTATGTCGCTTGTTTTGCTGCCGCTTGTTGCACCCGCTGCAAAGGGCACCATACGGGTATGTGATTTCGGCTGGGACAGCGCTCAGGTACATAACCGAATAGCCGGGTTTATCATCAAGCATGGCCTAGACTATGATTTGGACTACATCCCCGGAGACACAATCATGCTCAATACCGCCATGATGCAGGATGATGTGGATGTCAATATGGAGTCTTGGACCGAGAATATACAGGAACTCTATGATAAAATGATCAAATCGGGCAAGGTAGCCGATCTCGGAAGCAATTTTTCCGACAACTGGCAGGGATGGCTCGTCCCGACTTATGTAATTAAAGGTGATGCCAAGAGAGGCATTAAACCTATGGCCCCCGGCCTGAAATCCGTTTCTGATTTGTCTAAATATTGGAAACTGTTCAAGGATCCCGAAGTTCCAACCAAGGGGCGCTTTTACAATTCCATTCCGGGTTGGGCCTGTACAAAGATTAATTCTACAAAGCTCAAGACCTACGGCCTGGACAAATATTATAACGACTTTATCACGGGTTCGGACGCGGCACTGAGCGGTTCTATGGCGTCAGCGGTCAAAAAGGGGAAACCATGGGTAGGCTATTACTGGGAACCTACATGGGTTCTGGGGAAATTGGATATGACACGTCTGGAAGAACCCGCATTTGACCAGAAGGTATGGGATAAAGACAAGGGGTGTACCTACGGAGCTGTTAAGGTAAACATTCTTGTTAATACGAGGCTCTTCAAGGACGCGCCAGATGTCGTGGAGATGTTGCGAAAATATGAAACGACCACCGCGATGGTTAACAAGATCCTGGCTCATATGATGGACACAAAGGGAAGCACCGAAGACGGCGCAGTCTGGTTCCTCAAAAACAGAGCTGACGTGTGGACCAAATGGGTTTCCGCCGATGTAGCCGGAAAAGTCAAGGCTGCCCTGAAATAGAGAGGCACAAAATTGGAACATAATAATCAGGCGGATCAAACAGAAGAGATCTGCGTAGAGGCCAATGGGCTATGGAAAATCTTTGGTAAAAAGGCAGCGGATATCCTCAATTCCGACCTTCGTTTTGAATCCAAAGAGAGCATACTGGAAAAAACGGGCAATGTGATGGCGGTCAGAAATGTTTCTTTCAGCGTCGCCAGAGGAGAGTTTTTCGTCATCATGGGCCTATCCGGCAGCGGAAAATCCACGCTGATTCGAATGCTTCTCCGTCTGATCGACTCCACAAGCGGCAGTATCCGCGTAAATGGCGAGGACATCCTCAAGTATAGCAAAAAGCGGCTTATGGATTTCCGCCGGCATACAACAGGCATGGTTTTTCAGTATTTCGGTCTATTCCCCCACAGGGACGTTCTCTACAATGTGGCATATGGCCTCAAGGTAAGGGGCGACGTTTCAAAAGAGGAACGCCACGCCAGGGCGCAGGAAGCCATCGAAACCGTAGGGCTGAAGGGATGGGAAAACTACCATCCATCAGCCCTCAGCGGTGGAATGCGACAGAGGGTTGGAATCGCCAGAGCATTGACCATAAATCCGGAGATACTACTCATGGATGAGCCCTTCAGCGGGCTGGACCCGCTCATCCGCCGGGAAATGCAGGATGAGCTTATCGAACTTCAGGACAAGGTTCAGAAGACGATTATATTTGTTACCCACGATCTCCATGAGGCCCTGAAGCTGGGAGATCGCATCGCTATAATGAGAGACGGGAAGGTTGTGCAGATCGGTGTCCCGGAAGATGTTATCACATCGCCCGCCGACGACTATGTTCGCGAGTTCGTTCAGGACGCGTCTCCCGCAAAGGTACTGACCGCCGGGGGAATCATGGATCAGCCGGAGGCACTCCTGTATGAATGGCAGGGGCCGAAGGCGGCCATTCGAACTCTCAGGGACATAAAGGAAGACTATGCCTTTATGGTTAGCCGCCATCGCAATCTCCTCGGGCTGGTTACTTTGAACCGTCTCAAGACAGTGATACAAAACAACGGGGCCTCTCTGAAAGAAGCCTTTACCCCGGATCCGCCGACAACCAATCCTGTCACGATCCTGGAAGACCTGTTTCCGATCGCCGCCGAGGCGGATTACCCTATTGCCGTTGTTGACGAAGACGGGAAATTCATGGGGGAGATACAGATCAGTTCAATATTCGAGAACATGATACAGAGCAAGGAGGCCATCGCCGATGAGTGAATTTCCACGATTTCTTAATATTCCTCTCGCGGATTGGGTTGACAGATTCATGGACTGGATTCTGACTAATTTTTCCGGCGTGTTCGATGCTATAGGTCATACCCTTTTGATGATGCTTCTGAACATTGAACGTTTCTTCCTCTGGATACCATGGTGGCTGGTAGTTATATTCGTGGGGATTCTGGCGTGGCGGGTCATGCGCAAGTGGACAATGGGGGTTGTCATGGCCCTGTTGCTGGTGTTGATCGGGAGCTTCGGTTACTGGAAACTGGCCATGATGACGCTCGCGCTCACAACGTCGGCGGTTGTAGTGTCTCTGGCCGTAGGCATCCCCCTCGGTATACTTATGGCCAAGAGTGATCTTGCGGAAGTAATCATCAGACCTGTATTAGACGCTATGCAAACCATGCCCAGTTTCGTTTATCTCATCCCTGCGTTGATGCTGTTCGGTCTGGGAAAAGTACCTGCATTATTTGCCACACTCATCTACTCAGTCCCGCCTGTCATACGCCTCACCAACGTGGGAATACGACAGGTACCGCAAGACACCATAGAGGCGGCAAGAGCGTCCGGCGCAAGCCCGCGGCAGATATTGTTCGATGTACAGATGCCCCTCGCGGTTCCATCCATTATGGTTGGAATTAACCAGACAACCATGATGGCTCTTGCCATGGTGGTCATAGCCTCTATGATAGGGGCGAGGGGCCTGGGATTGGAAGTGCTTCTGGCAATCAACCGGATAGAGGTTGGACGCGGCTTCGAGGCTGGACTGTGCATCGTGTTTCTGGCAATCATAATAGACCGCATAACCAACGCCCTGGCGACAAAGCAACAGAAGAGCCTGGAATCCTGAGGATCCGGCAACCTGACTGAGTGTTACAGACGATACACCTTTTCGCCTGGCAGTACAGTGAACCCATTCTCCAGAAGAGCATCTATTCCCGCATCAATATCATCAAACCTGAATATGATTATCGCGTTTTCACCGCTTCTTTCCACAAACGCATAAGCATACTCAACATTTATATTCTTTTCCGTCAACACCTTCGAGATGCTGTGCATACCACCCGGACGGTCGGGGATTTCCACCGCCACGACATGTGACCGCTTTACAGTAAAACCTTCATCCTGCAGAGCCTTCGCCGCTGATTCCATATCATTCACAATAAGCCTCAGAATGCCAAAATCCGAGGTGTCAGCAAGAGACAGCGCCCTGATGTTTATATCCGCATCCGCCAGCACCCTGGTAACATGTTCAAGCCCGCCAGGCTTGTTTTCCAGAAACACGGAAACCTGTTCTACCTTCATAACTGACTCTCCTCCCTGTTGTTAGATTGAGACCTTTGGAAAATGTTCAATTTTGTTCGAGTACAAGAAAGGCGAAAATTTCAACCGGAGGAATATATTGAATATTTCGAGGATTGAAATTTGAGCCTGACGCAGTAATCAGGCAAAAGGGAATGTTTTGCAAAAATCTCAGACTTCCCTTCTGTCAATAACCCTCTGCGTCTTACCTTCAGACCGTTCCAGCGTTCTGGATCCGACCAGTTTTACCTTAGCGATAACACCAAGATAATCTTTTATATCTTTCGTTATACGCTGTTCGATCTTCTGGAGGATCTTTATCTCATCTGAGAATATATCCTCACTCATCTCAACGCGTATCTCCAGGGTGTCCAGCTTGTCCTCCCGGTCCACAATAAGCTCGTAGTGCGGTTCAAGCCCCTCTATTCCGCGAAGAACGCTCTCTATCTGCGACGGGAATACATTTACACCCCTTATGATGAGCATATCATCGCTGCGCCCGGATACGCGAGCCATACGTACATGAGTCCTGCCGCACTTGCACGGCTCTTTCATCAGTCTGGACATATCCCCCGTCCGGTATCTGATCAATGGAAATGCCTCCTTGGTGAGAGAGGTAAATACCAGTTCCCCCTCTTCTCCATAGGGAACAGTCTCTCCTGTCTCCGGATTGATCGTTTCCACAATGAAATGATCTTCAAACACATGTAAACCGTTTCGTCCCTCCGCACATTCCATGGCAACACCGGGCCCCATGATTTCCGAAAGTCCATATATGTCAAGCGCAGTGATGCCCAGTCTGTCTTCTATCTCCTGTCTTATCTTCTCATTCCACGGCTCAGCTCCGAGGATCCCCACCCTGAGTCTGAGAGAACGCATATCCACCCCCATATTTTCTCCCCGCTCCGCGAGGTGGAGGGCGTATGATGGTGTGCAACAAATTGCTGTAGGTCCGAAATCCTGCAGTATCATTATCTGTTTCTTTGTGCTTCCACTCGACATGGGAATTACGCTCGCGCCAAGCATCTCGGCGCCGTAATGAACGCCAAGACCACCCGTGAACAGGCCATAGCCGTAAGCATTGTGTATAATGTCATTCTTTGTGAGACCGGCCGACACAAGTGACCTTGCCATCAATCTCGACCATATCTCTATGTCCCTCCGGGTATATCCCACAACCGTGGGTTTACCGGTGGTACCCGACGACGCGTGGAGCCTCACAATATTGCTCATGGGCACGGTAAACAAGCCAAAGGGGTAATTATCCCTGAGATCCTGTTTTGTCGTAAATGGAAGTCTCCTTATATCATCGAGTGTTTTGATATCATCGGGCGTTATACCCGCTTCATCAAATACCCTTTTATAGAAACCAACAGTGTGATAGACACGCCCGGCCACTTGCTGAAGTCTCTTCAGTTGAAGGGCTTCCAATGCCTCACGGGGCAGCGTTTCAAACTCCTCGTTAAAAATCATAGTCCAATCTCCTTATTCTTTATATTTCGCATCAATCTCTCCCTGATATCTCTCAAGCACAACACGTCTTTTAAGCTTCATCGTCTGTGTGAGGGTGCCATTTTCCAGCGAGAAGCTTTCAGTAAGATAGACAAACTTCTTCGGTATCTCATAACCACCATATTTGCCCTGCAGGGACTTTACTATCCCGCCACTGATAAGATCCTTTATCTCTTCCATCTCAACCAGCTTCTCAGGGTCCGTGGGCAGATTGTTTTTCTGCGCGTATTTCTCCAGCGCCAGGAAGTCAGGTATCACAAGGCAAACATTATATGCCCTTCCATCGCCATAAATCATCGCATTTTCTACATAGGGGACAAGGCAGATATCTTCTTCAAGAGATGAAGGGAACACAAATTTCCCGTTTTCCAGCTTGAATTGCTCTTTGATTCTTCCTGTGATATGCAGAAAGCCATCTTCATCCAGTCTGCCGCGATCACCTGTTCTCATGCCGCCATCTTCGGTTATGACCTCTCTGGTCTGCTCCGGTTTGTTATTATAGCCCTTCATCACATTAGGACCATAAACCACGATTTCGCCGTCACCCAGTTTCTCGTCTCCAAGAGATTTATCAATCACAACCCGCACATTTTCAATCGGCTTGCCCACCGTTCCAAGCTTATAATCCTCAGAGGAATTCATGGTAATGGCCGGCGAAGTCTCGCTCATACCATAACAGTCATACAGAGGTATCCCTATATCAAAGAAGAAGAGGGCTATCTCCGGATTCATCATCGCGCTTCCCGTCATGGATCCCATAAGACGCCCCCCAAGCCCGTTACGTATCTTCTGGAATACTATCTTGTCCGCGATCTTGAACTTGAGATTTGTGATAAAATCTGATTTTCCCTTCCCGGCCAGTTCACGTCTCTTCTTCGCGCTCTCTACACCCATAACGAACAGCTTCTTTGGAAGACCCCCCGTCTCGTTCATTTTAGACCAGAGTCCGGCGTAAATTTTATTGAACACACGGGGAACCGCTATAAGCCAGGTCGGCTTCACCTTGCTCATGTCACCGGCAAGAGTTGTCACATCCTCCATAAACCCTATAGATCCCCCCAAATAGATCATGGTGTACAGTTCGGCCGTCTGACCGTAAGAATGCGCCCACGGAAGGATAGACAGGCTCACCGCTGTATTCACCATAAGTTCCGGGTACATCTTGCGCCCCGCGTGAGAATTACTCGAGAAATTGCCATGCGACAGCAGGACACCCTTGGGCTCGCCCGTTGTGCCGGAGGTATAGATCAGGGCCGCTATATCATCCGGCCCCGGCTTAATCGAAGGAACGAGATTTTTCTTACCATCTTCCTCCAGTCCGGCCATACTGTTTTCGCCTTTTCCCTCTATCAGAAAAATTTTCTCCAAGGTCGGTATCTCATTCACAAAATCTTTGAGCTGTTCGTATATCTCCGGCTTAGAGACAAAGAGTATCTTGATGGAACTGTCAGTTATAATATACTTCCATACATGCAAAAGTTCCGATTCATACATGGGCACCCAGCGGGCGCCCAGTCCATAGGTCGCGAAGGCGCCGACGGCCCACTCCGTACTGTTATTGGCAATCATGCCCACCGCGTCGTCCTTACCCACTCCGAGGCCGGCTAAACCGGTCCGGAGATTGTCCACACGTTTGCCGATCTCAGCGTAGGTAACCCATTCATACTCACCCTGAGAGTTCTTTGTTCCGAACAGTGGCCTGTCCGGATACTTCGCCACGCTTCCCTCCAGAAAAGTTACAAGGTTGTCAGGCTCATTAGATTGGGACATAATTTTTCTCCTTTTATATAATCAGCTATCATGTCTCGGTTATGGTCATATAAAATTATTTTTATACTTTATTTTCTTCATCCTGTCATCATGAAAAGTAGCGGCTATAACTCTCTTCGCATGAAAAATATCTCCAGCTTATCTCTAAGGATAACCGGTTTGTCATTTATCTTTTCACCTAGTAACTCGTTCATACTGTCGACGATGCCGGCATCATAATCAGTGTTGCTGTAATTCTCGAAATGGTAGCTGTACAATTCTTCTTTATCTTCAAACACCCAGTTCTTATAGAATGTCTCATGCTGTTCCAGATTAAAATCAGAACCATTGATTGCATCCAGGGCCCTTTCTATTGCCGGGGTTTCATCGGCAAAAAGACGATAAAGCCGCTGGATTTCACCGTCAACCGCCGGTTCCAGGACTACAAGCATGCCATCTTTTTTAAGCGTCCTTTGCGCTTCGCGAAGCGCCAGCACACAATCTGTATGGTGATGGAGGGACATGGTGAATATTGTAAGATCGAAAGATTCATCTTCGAATTCCAGGGCCTCACCTGAGCCGATCCTGAAATCCACACCCCTGACATTCCTTCTTGCCTCCGAGATGCTCCCATCATCGGGATCTATGGCAACAAGTTCGCCGGACTTTCCCGCAAGCAGCAATGTCAGCCGGCCATCACCGCAACCCACTTCGAGCACCCGGCTCCCCTTCAGATCCGCAAATCGTTCTATCATCCCGATTTCTGTCTTCTCTTTATCCAGTTCCATAATCTTTCATCTCGTCACGTCTCTTTACATGCAAAAGTGAGTACAAAGAGGGGGCAGAACTCAATATTCAAAATTAAAGACGGGTATACCGGGTCCAGCTTCTGCTGTCCCAGGTGGGATCAATCATGGAAGATTCTTCATCCATAAAGGGTTTAAGTCCGCATTTCAGGGCAAAATAGCGATGGAACGCGAGAGAGGGCGTGAGTTCCGGATGAAAGACCGTCACAAGGACATCAGGACTCTCCGCGGCCGCGATATAATCACCCTGCCGGAGCAGTATATCAACATCTTTTCCAACCCGGGTGATCTTCGGGGCGCGGATAAAAGTGAGGGGTATCGGCTTCGGCGCCACGCGAGGAACGGAGGCCTCGATTATGAAACTGTCCAGCTGGCTGCCAAAGGCGTTCTTCTGAACTTCGATATCAATAAGACTGAGACAGGGCGATTCATCCATGACCTTTCCGGCAAGAAGGATGGCCCCCGCGCATGTCCCCCAGAGTTTCAGACCGCGCTGAAATTCACGGAGAATGACTTCCCTGATACCGAAAATGTTCAGCAAGCGGGAAAGACATGTGCTTTCGCCACCCGGTATTATCAATCCCGCAAGGTGTGTAAAATCCGAGGGCTCCTTTACCCGAACGGCCGTGATCCCCAGACGCTCCAGATGATCAATATGTTCAACAACATCGCCCTGGAGATCAAGCACTCCAATCATATCCACCGATACTCGCTTCCTGGAAATTACCACCCGCGCTTTGCCAGTATCTGGTTCTCCGGAATATCGGAGATTTCAATCCCCGGCATGGCGCTGCCGAGTCCTATTGAGGCCTCCAGGACTTTTGCCGGATCGTTATAATACGCAGTTGCCTTAACGATTGCCTCGGCACGTCTGGCAGGGTTTTCAGCCTTGAATATTCCGGACCCGACAAAAACGCCGTCGCAGCCAAGCTGCATCATCAGGGCCGCGTCCGCCGGTGTCGCGATGCCTCCTGCCGCAAAGTTAACAACAGGCAATCTGCCAAGCTCCCGGACCTGGAGCGCAAGCTCGTAAGGAAAACCGTTGGCCTTGGCAAAACCGGTGACTTCTTCTACCGGCATATTGACAAGCTGTCTGATTTCGCGGTTTACTGTTCGGATATGGCGAACCGCCTCGACCACATTTCCCGTTCCCGCTTCGCCCTTGGTGCGGATCATGGCCGCCCCTTCGGCTATGCGACGCAGGGCTTCACCCAAGTTGCGCGCCCCGCACACAAAGGGAATTGCAAACCTGGTCTTGTCAATGTGGCACTCTTCGTCGGCAGGCGTCAGGACCTCGCTCTCATCAATATAATCAACCTTCAGGGCCTCCAGAATCTGAGCCTCAACAAAATGACCGATGCGCACCTTGGCCATGACAGGTATCGATACCGTCTCTTTGATTTCCGCGATGAGCGCGGGATCGGACATACGGGCAACTCCACCCTCCTTGCGAATGTCCGAGGGAACACGCTCCAGCGCCATAACCGCAACGGCCCCGGCCTCCTCAGCGATCTTTGCGTGCTCTGCATTGACAACGTCCATGATGACTCCACCTTTTAACATCTGAGCCAGCTGGATGTTTAATTCATATCTTTTTTTGTCCACTTCTACATACCTCCTGAAAGCTTTCGTTACTTTTGAAGACCAGCTCTTACAAAATTACTAGACATTTATGCTAATCCAAACTGATTCGCCCGTCAAGAACAATGTTGATAGTGCAAAATAGGGTCAGGCTCGATTTATTATTCGTTTGAATACTTAACCTATAATTCGAGTCTGACCCCATTTATCTCCTTTATCTCACTATTTATCTCCAAATAAGCCAGATTTCACGATACAGTCGAAACTGTACATGTACAGGTCTCGAAAATTTTCACAAGTCGGAGGCCAAGCGGTCTTAGG
>JAUXBI010000232.1 GCA_030619435.1 Syntrophaceae bacterium | reverse complement strand
CAAATCTAACAGTATTCGAAGGTGTTACCCATGATTGATTTGCACACACATTCTATCTTCAGTGATGGTGAGCTGGTTCCCTCAGAGCTGGCAAGGAGGGCGGTTGTAAAGGGATACCGGGTAATTGCGATAACCGACCATGTCGATCACTCAAATATCGATTTTATTGTTCCCAGGGTTGCAAAAGTTTGCGAGAAGATATCAGAAGCCTGTTCCATAAAAGCTATTCCGGGTGTTGAGATTACACATGTTCATCCGGACCATATCTCTTCTCTTGCCGGGGAAGCAAGGTTGCTGGGTGCAAAAATCGTAGTGGTTCACGGGGAGACCATTGTCGAACCGGTTATGCCGGGCACAAATCTTGCCGCATTGAGGGCGCCCGTTGACATCCTTGCGCACCCCGGGCTGATTACTGAAGAGGAAGCGGAGTTGGCTGCCAGGAATTCGGTGTTTCTGGAGATATCAACAAGGCAGGGACACAGTCTGACTAATGGCCGCGTGGCCGCACTTGCGCGTAGATTCAACGCAAAACTGGTCCTGAATACTGATGCCCACTCACCCGGGGATCTTGTGGACAGAAAAATGGCGGTTATGATCGCAAAGGGAGCCGGGATGAGCGAGGAAGAGATCGAGGCTATGTTCAGGAACTCAGAGTTGCTTGCTAAGAAAGCTGTGAAATCATAAATCACGGAGCAGGAATTATGAAAGCGGTTTTTATCTCCGATGCTCATTTGAACGGCAGCACCTGTGACGGGTATAGCTATCTGATGCGCTTTCTTGATTCCATAAGGGGAGATGCAGATGAACTTTTCATTGTCGGAGACTTCTTCGACTTCTGGTTTTCCGGCAGGAACGGCGCTTACCCCGGTTTTTACGATATTATTGGAAAACTGCTGGAAATAAAAAAGTCAGGGACGAACGTATCGTTTTTTGAAGGCAATCATGATTTCTTTCTTGGCGACTATTTTGAGCAATATGGCATAAAGGTATTCCCCGACGGGGCTGCGATCGATCTGGACGGAAAGAGGCTGTTTGTATCTCATGGTGATACTGTGGATGATTCCAACAAGGCATATCTTTTATTGCACAGGATTCTCAGGAGCAGGCTGTTTTACATGATACAGAAAAAGATACCTTCATCAATACTGTGGCGTGTTTCCAGAATAATCTCAAGAGTGAGCAGAAGCAGGGGCAGAAGTAGTAGTGGCGGGGTGCGACATTCAAATGGACTTGTCCCCAGGATGAGCACGTTTGCCATGGGAAAATTTGATAAGGGGTTTGACGCGGTGGTTCTGGGTCATTGTCATCGTCCCACGCTGGAACGGCATGTAATAAACAACAGACCGAAAACTTTTGTCATTCTAGGTGACTGGATAAGGCATTATTCCTACCTGGTGTATGACGGCGGCGAGTTTGCGATGGAACGATATCATTTTACTCGAGACCTCTGAAAATTGAACATTTTGCGAAGGTTGTTATTCATTAACCGAAAGAGGAGTTTATCTGACTGTGTCTCTTTGCCTTCTGTGGGAATCATATTCCTATCTTCTTCTCCCTTTGACCGGATTTATCGTCTTTTCCTTCCTGGGTTTCTTCTCCATTCTTCGGGGAAAGAAAGATTCCACCAACATCCTCTTTGCCTGCATATGTTTTCTCGGTGCCCTGATTGATATTGATATTGCCCTGGTATCTTTCCTGACGGATCAGTCTATGGCCCTCAGGCTTGACAGGCTGACATATCTGTTTTTTATTTTCGTCATACCGGTTTATATACAGTTTGTGCATTCATTTCTCGGAATGAACAAAAGGAGATGGCTTGAAGTAATAGCGTACATCTTCAGCATCTCTCTCCTTCCCTTTACTCAGACCGGATATTTCATCAGCGGACTGCGCCAGTTTTCTTTCGGGAAGATTGCCGAGGCAGGACCGGCGTATTATGTGTTTTCGGTGGTGGGAGGGATTGCCGCACTGTACTGCATCGTAACTCTTTTTTGGGGGATGGAAAGAGCGGAAGAGAACAGCGAGAGAAACAGGATAAAATATGTATTTATAGGTTTCGGCCTCAGCGGGTTGCTTATCCTGTTGAACTCTCTTCCCATCAGCGGATATGATATTTACCCTATGGGCAATTTCAATTTTGTCCCGGCGATAATCCTTGCCTTCGGTGTGTTGAAATATGACCTACTTGACATGGGAATGCTTATCAGGAAAGGAAGCGCCTATTTCTTCCTGACCGGAATATTGACCTTCATCTATGCCTTGGCCATATATCTGTCTAACTTATTATTCATAGGATACGGAAAAACTCATCCATTGATTATATCCTTCGCTTTTGCCGTCATTGTGATTGCGCTGTTCAATCCCGCAAGGATTAAGGTTCAGGGGTTTGTCGACAGGATCTTCTTCAGAGGGAAATATGATTACCAGAAAACCTTGAAACGAATGAGTGGCGCCATGGCGTCTCTTCTGAGGCTGGGGGAAATCGTGGATTTTATGCTTGATTCCATCTCATCGGCCTTGAAAACAAAGGGGGTCTTTGTGGCCGTCTATAGTGAAGATGGCGAATCTCTGGAGCTTTATTCCCATAAAAGAGATTCGCTCGGGAGGAAGCAGAAGATCTGTATGGAAAAAAGCCGGCCGATAGCGGATTTTTTCGAAGCCTGCAGAAAAACAGTTGGACGGTCCACTGCCGGGAGGATCGATATTCCTGATGATGAAAAGAGTAAAGTAACCGACCTGTTCGATACGACCGGTGCAGCCATACTGATACCCATGATATTCAGAAGTAAACT
>JAUXBI010000052.1 GCA_030619435.1 Syntrophaceae bacterium | reverse complement strand
TATGCGGACACACTTATGTTAACACGGGGTATATTAAGAAGCATTGTTCCTCCGACAACGACAAAGTCCATTGTTTTGAGAGTTTCCGGCGGGACAAGCATACTAAAGGAACTTTCCAACGAAGATATTGCCGTGGATATCGAGGAATCTATACGTCTAAATGTTTGCGCCATGGCTGTTCAGGTATTCATCGGCGGCGAACATGAAAGGGAATCGATTAAAAACATGACCCGCATGGTGGATGTGGGAATGCGTTATGGAATTCCTACACTGGCTGTCACCGCAGTCGGCAAGAACATGAACCACGATGCGCGCTACTTCAGGCTTGCTGTCAGGATCTGCGCTGAACTTGGAGCACATTACATAAAAACATACTATATTGAAAAAGGGTTTGAAACAGTCACAGCTTCCTGCCCTGTTCCTGTTGTTATGGCCGGAGGAAAGAAAATACCTGAATTTGATGCCTTAACAATGGCTTATAACGCAGTTCAGCAGGGCGCCAGCGGGGTTGATATGGGACGGAATATCTTCCAGTCTGAGTCCCCTGTTGCGATGATCCAGGCTGTACGGGCTGTTGTCCATAATAATGAGACGCCTGGGAAAGCATTTGATCTTTATAATACAATAAAAAACCAATCATCCGGCGTCTAAGTCAGCAAGAATAAATAACTCATACACCTTGCTTGTCCTTTTGCTTGTTTTCTGTGTTGTGTCAAAGCTTACATAACTCGTTATGCCCGCTTCAACACGCCTTGAAAACAAACAAAATTAAGGCGCAATCTGTATAACTTATTTATTCTTGATTCCTAAAGCTCTTTCGCCGCTTCCTTTATTCCACCTACAGTCTTTGCCCGTGCCTCTTCGGACATCTTTACCGGTATTATCATGAAGAGTGTCCTGCTCATGATGTCTTCCGCGTGGGGGATGTCTTCCACTCGGTACTCGACTTTCCCTTTGTACATGGGATTTGTGAAGGGAAATTGTTTTGAATTGGCGGTTGCCCGCGCGATAAGGTGTTCCCATCTCGGAGCGTAATGCCAGGCGTTGTCTCTGAAGTATATCGTGCTCACTCCCTTTGAACCGAGCAGCTTCTGGACCCTCTTCGTAGTTTCTTCATCCGGGAGGTTGAAGCCCAGAAACGTGGCGGTGTCGCCGTCAGGATCGAAAAGTTTCCTGAAACCGATTCCGTTTATATCACCCAGGGCATCCTTCAGAATGGCCTTGTTTTTCCTCTGCTCTTTGACGATGTAGTCCAGTTTTCTCAGCTGTGCCAGCCCTACCGCCCCCTGAAATTCATTCATGCGAAAGTTGAAGCCGAGAATGGATCGTCCTTCATCTCCCCTGCCTACGTTTGGATTATGATCATGGCCGTGGTCATGGTACCAGTCGGACCTGTCATAGAGATCTTTGCTGTTCGTCAGGACCATGCCCCCTTCGCCGGTGGTCAAGGTTTTATAGTAATCGAAGCTCAGGATTCCCATGTCCGCGAATGTTCCCAGTTTCTTTCCATGATAGGTTCCGCCACAGGCCTGAGCGTTGTCCTCGAGGACGAGCAGGTTGTGTTTCTTCGCAACCTCGATGATTCTGTCGATCCGAGCGGCCGCCCCGCACATGTGGACGGGGATCACGCATTTCGTGGAGGGTGTTATCTTTGCTTCGATATCGTCCGGGTCAAGGTTCAGCGAATCGTCTATGTCGCCCATTACCGGTATTGCACCCACTTCCAGTATCGCCTCATAGGTGGCGATAAAGTCAAACGCGGGCGCGATAACCTCGTCACCCGGTCCCACATCCATGGCTGTCAAGGCAACCTTCAGCGCCGAGGACCCGGATGTTACACCCAGGGTATAACCAATGCCCAGATAATCCGCGAATGCCTTCTCGAATTCCTTTACCTTGAAGACACCCTTGCGCTCTTCATCAAATCCATACCGCATGAAGACGCCGGTCTCCAGTATGTCCATGACTTCCTTTGCTTCTTCTTTTCCTATTAGTTCAGATCCTGCCATTTTATTGCCCCCAGTTTTGTATTCTTTGTTTTTCTATTCGGGAGTCCCGACGAGTCGGGATTTTGGTGGATTTGTCGCTTACGCTCCTTAATCCACCCTACACTCTTGCTGAGTAGTTACCCTAAATGCCTTCAGTCTAAGCAACCAGTTACTTTTAGCCTTTCGCTCGACCCCTTGAACCCTTCTTTAATACGCGTCATTGTATATCTCTATAGCGTCTTCTTCCGTCATCCGGCGGGGGTTGTTTGCGAGCGGTCTGGCCACGGTCATAGCGGCCTCTGCCAGTTTTGGAAAATCTTCCTCCTCTATGCCCAGCGTCTCCAGACTGTCATATATACCGCAGTCATCGATCAAGTCCTCTACCGCGCCGATAGCCAGACCAGCAGCCTCGTTCAGAGAGAGGCCGTCCGTGGGCTCGCCCATGACTTCGGCAATCACGGAGAACTTTTCCAGCGCTCCCGGGAGATTGAAGTTCATAACTGCCGGAAGCAGAAGTGTGTTCGCCAGGCCATGTGGGATTCCGTACATGCCTCCAAGCGGGTAGGAGAGGGAATGCACGGCGGTAACGCCGGCATTTGCCAGCCCCAGCCCGGCATACATACTCCCCAGGAGCATCTGTCCCCTTGCTTCCAGATCGGATCCGTTGTGAACACATGTCCGAAGGTTCGATGAAATCAGGCTGATTGCCTCCAGCGACACCATCTCGCTCATGGGGCTTGCCGTGATCGAGGTATATGATTCTATGGCGTGACACAGAGCATCAATGCCGGTGGTCGCGGTAACGTCTGATGGAATGCTCAGGGTCAGTTCCGGGTCGAGAAGGGCGATATCAGGATACAGATACGGACTGTTCATGCCCTCTTTCTTGTTCAGATCCTTCCGTATGAAGACGGAGGTGAAGGTTACCTCACTCCCGGTGCCGGCGGTTGTCGGAACCATGATTGTGGGGAGACCTGGCCCCGGGACCATGTTCAGCCCCAGATAGTCTTTGGCCTTTCCCTTGTTGGCTACGATAACAGCCACGGCTTTTGCAAGATCCATGGTGCTTCCGCCGCCGATTCCAACGACTATGTCGCATTTTCCGTTCGCGGCCGCCACGGCGCCTTCATCGGCCAGTTCCAGAGGAGGTTCCCCCTCCACCTTGTCAAAGATGATTGCACCCATACCGGCTTTTTCAAAATAACCGGATACCTTCTCCCCCAGTCCCGCGAGAGAGAGGTTTTTGTCGAGGACTATCAGCGGCGTTTTTCCGCCAAGATCCCGTATATGTTCGGCTAATTGTTCAAGTGTCCCGTTCCCGAATACTATCTTTTTTGCTCCCGTAAAAGAAAATGTCTTATTCATCTCAATCTCTCCCAAATTGTCTGTTTTTTTGTAGATCCGCGGGTCAGCTGCAAGCCGTCCCCTTTTCACTCCCATTCTATTGTGCTCGGTGGTTTTGAGCTTATATCATACACGACACGGTTCACTCCATCTACTTCGTTGATTATCCTTGAGGATATGCGCCCAAGAACATCGTAGGGAATCCTTGCCCAGTCCGCCGTCATCGCGTCCATGCTTGTCACGGCCCTCAACGCCACCACGTTGGCGTAGGTGCGTTCATCGCCCATGACGCCGACGCTCTTGACCGGCAACAGAACGGCGAAAAACTGCCATATCTCATTCTTCTTATCGTAACGCTCTATCTCTTCCCGCACTATCAGGTCCGCCTCTCGCAGTATAGCCAGGTCGTCTCTGGTGATTTCGCCTATTATACGCACCGCCAGTCCGGGTCCCGGAAATGGCTGTCGGGTGAGAAGTTTCCTGGGCAGTCCCAGCTCTTTTCCGAGGAGGCGTACCTCATCCTTGAAAAGTTCTTTCAGGGGTTCGAGCAGCTCGAAGTTGAGATCTTCCGGCAGTCCACCCACGTTGTGGTGGCTCTTTATCATGGATGAAGGCCCCCCGTTTGCCGGCCGGCTTTCTATGATGTCCGGGTAGAGCGTGCCCTGCGCCAGGAATTTTGCGCCCTTTACATCCGTTGCCGCTTCAGAGAATACGTCGATAAAGGTTTTCCCTATGATCTTCCGTTTAGCCTCGGGATCAACTACCCCCTTCAGTTCATCAAGAAACAGGTCCGCGGCGTCCACTATCCGGAAATCGAGGGGATAATCATCGGTGAACATGGAGCGTATTTCCTCCACTTCACCCTTTCTCAGAAGACCGTTATCCACAAAAATGGCCTTCATCTGGTCGCCGATGGCGCGGTTTATCAGCGCTGCCGCGACCGAGGAATCCACTCCTCCGGAAAGTCCACAGATCACCGTATCGTCCCCTACAAGGGCCTTGATCTTACTGACCGATTCATCCACAAACCTGTCCATCGTCCACCCGCCCCGGCAGGAGGCAACACTGAACAGGAAGTTTCTAATGATATCCAGTCCTCTCGGTGTGTGAACCACCTCGGGGTGAAACTGTATTCCATATATCCTGCCGTCGCCCATCGCGGATATGGGGCACGCGGCGGTGCCTGCCAGTGTCCGGAATCCTTCGGGGGTCTTTAGCACATGATCTCCATGACTCATCCAGACATCAAGGCCGGAAGGCATATCCTTGAAAATACCGGTGGGATCTTTCACCTCTATCCGGGCGGGCCCGTACTCTCCCTCTTTTCCCTTCTCTACCGTGCCGCCCATTATTTCTGCCAGCAGTTGCATGCCATAGCATATGCCCAGTATGGGGACTCCCATCTCTAATATACGCCGGTCCATCCTGGGGTGCCCGGGTTCAAACACGGAAAAGGGGCCGCCGGAGAGTACAATTGCCGCGGGTCCCGATTTCAACAATTCATCCTTTGAGATATCATGCCTCACTATCTCGCAGTACACTCCAAGCTCACGTATCCGTCTCGCGATGAGTTGCGCGGTTTGTGAACCAAAATCAAGAACCACAACGATTTCTTCCATATCCCACTTTCTCGATCGGAGAATATCCTCTTCGTTATATTGTTATTCTGCCTTCATAGACAAATTCAACTTTTCCCTTGAGCCACACGTCCTCAAAGGAATTGCTCTTGTTTTTGAAATCAACGGTGAGAGTTCCGCCGGGCATTTCAACCTGAATAGGGGGATCTCCCACGTCCTTAAATCTGCTGCTGATAATAGCCGATGCCACCGCTCCTGTTCCGCATGCCAGGGTCTCTTCCTCAACACCCCTTTCGTAGGTACGCACGCGTATGCGGCCCGGTTCGATAATCTCCACAAAGTCAACGTTTGTTCCCGCGGGTTCAAATGCCGGGTGAAACCTGACCGCGCGGCCTACCCGCGCCACTTCATCTGCCGGCATTTCGGCAACACTGTCTCTGAATATTATGGCGTGCGGGACCCCCGAATTTATGAAATAGAAAAAAATATGCATACCGTCTATATTCAGGGAGTCTTTGTCTGCGAGAGAAGAAGGAGCTGTAAGCTGGATGGCAACCACTTCGTCTTTTACAAAGGCGCCGACCAGCCCGGCCATCGTTTCCATAACCATCCGGGGCTGCGCGATCCCCTCGCGCGTGGCAAAGGCGGCTACGCATCGCGCGCCGTTTCCGCACATCTCCGCCTCGCTTCCGTCGGCGTTGAATATCCTCAGCCTGAAATCACCAGCCTTGCCCGGTTCGATTACGAGAAGACCATCAGCCCCGATAGAGGTGCGGCGTTTGCACCATACAGAGGCGCATTCGCTCCAGTTCGTGGTGATATTTTCGGATCGGTTATCTATGACAATGAAGTCATTCCCATGGCCGGACATCTTTGAAAATGCAATGGATCTATTTCCGGTTTCAGTCAAATCCGATTCACCCCCTTAAAAAAGTTGCAGTATGGCAGAATTAGATTCAGATTTAAAGTCCTTTTTTTATAAAGTCGGCGACATTTCTGAGAATTAAAAGTCTCGCTCCGTTTTCGGGAAGACTCTCCCTTGTCCAGCGGGGATGATTGGTGTAGTGAGGAAAGTGTTCCCCTTGAACGTTACTAAAATGTTAATCAAGAACCCCCAGAGTTGCCGATGTTGAGCTTACAGGTTCTCCGTAAAACACGCTGGCAAGCCGGTTGAATTTTTCCGGAGAATCGGTGGAAAGGAACTCCCTGATACCTTCTCTGGAAAGTCTTTTTTCCACTTCGGGGTGTCTTGCCAGATAATCTCTCAGTTTATTCGCGATGACCAACCCCTGACTGAGGATTTTCACGTGAGAAGGAGTGTGTCTTCTGAATGTTTCATAGAGTATCGGGTAATGGGTGCATGAAAGGAGTATTGTATCTATCCTGCCATCCTGAGCAAACAGTCTGTCAAGATATTCAGACACAATCGTATCAGAATGTCTTTCATCCTGTTTCCCGGCTTCTATTATCGGTACCAGAAGTGGACAGGCCTGATAGAATATCTCGATTGAAGGATCAAGTTTTTCAATCTCCGATGTATAAATCTCAGATTCGACAACCCCTTCTGTGGCAAGTATGCCTACCTTTCTGCATCTTCTATCCGCTATTTCCTCGGCCGACGGCCTGATCACACCGAGCACTTTCCTGTCAGGATATACACCCGGCAGAAATTCCTGCTGGATCCTTCTCAGAGCCCCGGAAGACACGGTATTGCAGGCAATGATAACCAGCAGGCACCCTTTTTTTATAAGGAAATCAACAGCCTGTATTGTATACTCATGCACTGTTTCCGGGGACCGCCCCCCATAAGGAACTCTCGCGTTGTCACCGAGATACAGATAATCGTACTCCGGCAGCTCTTGAACAACACTTTTCAGTACCGTCAATCCACCAAAGCCTGAGTCAAAAAAACCTATCATGCCTGTTCCCCTTCAGAAGATTCCAACTCTTCCCGGACAATCAGTTCCCATCCGGGTATTTAGATTCAAGCCGCACTATTTGTCAATGTTTCTTTAGTTGCTTTTTTAAACATGGGCCGGCACCGGGCATTTTAGCAGACCACAGAAGCGTCAATCCCAGGAGAAATGTGATATTGTTATCTTCACAGAAATCTGCTACCCAGCACCATGTGAACATGCATTCAACAGCGATGCACAGATCATCTGCCGACACATTCTCCACATAGAACAGAAAGGTGTCTTGATGCTGCCTTTTTTCGCACATATTTGTAGTTACCATAATGCAATCCTACGATAATGTAGATTATGGCGAGACCGTCATTAATCAAGACCTGTGATATTTCGGCAATAATACAGTCATGTCGAGATAATGGCTCCTCGCTGGTGTAATTGGCACCGTAATTGCGTTAGTGATGCCAAGGATTCCTGCGTCTGAGAAACAATCGATCCGAATAAAACAAATTGAAGCGGTTATCGTATGTATGCCGGGAACAGGATTCGGAAATAATGGCGAGGGTTTTGTGAGGATGAGTCTGTTCGTACCTGATGACCGGTTTTGAAAAAAGCGGTCGCCGTTTGAAAGGTATTGATATAGATTGGGAATAAAAGGGGGTAACCAGGTGCCTTGTGAAGAGATGATTATAAGAAAATCGGATGATTGTCCTCGAGAATTTTGTGGTGTCTTCGGCATCTTCGGTGATTGGAAGGCCGCTGAGAAGACCTACCTTGGGCTGTATGCCCTTCAGCACAGGGGACAGGAAAGCGCGGGAATAGCGGCAACTGATGGAGGGGAGATATCGCTTCACAGGGGAATGGGCCTGGTATGTTCCGTTTTTCAGAATCCGGACATAATGCCAAGGCTGGCGGGGATGTCCGCAATCGGTCACAACAGATATTCAACAACGGGGTCGTCGGACCTCATGAATGCGCAGCCGATACTTATACAGTCACGGGGCAGTCAGATTGCCGCCGCCCATAACGGGAACCTGGTAAATTCTTCCGAACTCCGCAACATATTGGAGGAAAAGGGGGCCATATTTCAGACCACGTCAGACAGCGAAATAATTCTCCACCTGATAGCAAGGTCAAAGAAAGTATCAATCGAGGAAAAGATAGAAGATTCCCTGTCCCATCTTGTGGGCGCATACTGTTTTGTCTTTCTTACACCCTCCAAGCTGATCGCGGCCCGAGATCCTCATGGTTTCAGGCCACTATGTATAGGAAAGACAGGAGATGCCTTTGTTGTTGCTTCCGAGTCCTGTGCCTGTGACATCATAGGTGCTGACTATATCCGCAGTATAGAGCCGGGAGAGATTGTCGTAATAGATGAAGGGGGGCTCTCTTCAAAGTTTCTGCCGCCGAAAGATCCGAAATCTTTCTGCGTCTTTGAGTACATATACTTTTCGCGGCCGGACAGCATTATCTTTGGAGAGAAGGTGGACAAAGTGAGGAGACTTCTGGGCAGAAAGCTTGCCGAGGAGGCCCCCTGCGAAGCCGATATCGTAATAGCGATTCCCGATTCCGCAAATACCGCCGCCCTTGGATATTCACAGGCATCGGGAATACATTTCGAAATAGGTCTCATACGGAATCACTACGTGGGGAGAACCTTTATAGCCCCTCATCAAAAGGAAAGAGATCTGGATGTTCGTGTAAAATTCAACCCCGTTACGGGGGTACTGAAGGGAAAACGCGTGATCGTCGTGGAGGATTCGATTGTTCGCGGAACCACATTGAAACAGTTAATACGCCTCATACGGAGCGTCGGTGCCTCCGAGGTCCATGTACGGGTAAGCTCTCCCCCTATCACTTTTCCCTGTTTTTACGGGATCGACATATCGAGCAGGGGTGAACTGATTGCGGCGTCTCACAGTGTAGAAGAAACATGCCGGCATATAGAAGCGGATTCGCTGGCATATTTATCGGTTGAGGGAATGCTGAGTGTGGTTCCCGAGGGAGATCTTCAATGCACGGCATGTTTTACCGGGAATTATCCGACGAAGGTTCCTGAAAACTTCAGCAAGGAGATATTTGCGACGGATTGGGGCAAAAAGCAGGAGAAGAAACACAATGAGGTTTACTAAACGTACAAACTGCGGAGAGTACGGTCTTCCCGATGTGGGTCAGGAAGTGGAACTTGCCGGATGGGTGGACGCACTCCGTGATCATGGAGAAGTTCTTTTCATTCATCTGCGTGACAGGAGCGGTA
>JAUXBI010000161.1 GCA_030619435.1 Syntrophaceae bacterium | reverse complement strand
GGACTTCGATCTCTTAAGAAAAACTCCCAGTGTCGCCGCGATTACCGAAGCTATGACTATGTATGAATTCCCGGGTAGGAGAAGTGATAAGGCAACCGCCAGAATCCCGGCGATGAGTGCCACTATCGCATACAACCTTCCTCTCAGCTGAAAAACAAGAAGGCATATAAACATGGCGATCAGGGCGTAGTCGATTCCGAATGCTCCCGCAGGTATGAACCGGCCGCCTAATCCGCCTGCCACCGTGCTTATAATCCACGCGAGGTTTGAGGTGTGATTAAGGACGAGGGCGCGCCGCCAGTCCCAGTCACCCTCCCTGAACCTGGCGGTATTGAGTGCAAAACTTTCGTCCGTTACTCCGTAGGCAAAGAGGGAAAGCTTGCCCGTACCGAGATTACGCATGAAGGTTGAAAGGGACGAACTCATCAGCAGATGGCGCAGGTTTATGGTAAAGGTGGTTATAACTATGGGGATAATGCCGGCGCCGGCGCTCAGCATCGACACGGCGATAAACTGGGAGCTGCCCGCATAGACGAGGAGAGACATGAGGCCGATTTCCATCGGGCTGAATCCCGCCTTTTGCGCGATCACTCCGAAGGCAAGTCCGATGGCAAGGTAGCCGAGACAGATAGGCCACGCGCCGACAACTCCGTCTTTTATTATTGCCGTCCAGTTTACAGTTTTCCCTTCAGAATTCATTGGCGTTACCTGTTTAGTGACTTAAAATCTTTTTAATGCCCTCAAACCCGAAACTATTGGCCCGGGGATTTACTACAATACAAACAGTAAGTCAAAAAGGCATTGGCAATGGTCTGCCCGGGCCCACCGTTAAAAAATATTTTAGCCAAATAAAATCTATCATCAGCGAGGCAAAAGCATTATGTTAAGATGAGTTCTTTGATTCCCGTACGGAGAAGAAAAGGAGGGGTGACATAATCATATTGCAGTAACAGAAGCAGGAAAAAGCTTGACATATATAGCACGTATGTATAGAAAAATTCGGTTAAAAAGATGACATGATTATTGTCTGGGACGAACATCTTATGACACTTCGTGAAAAAATTGTTTATACGGCCATGAAACTAATGTCCGAATAACATGACTCGATATTTAGCGCTTTTTACAGTGCTATTCCAAGTCAACAACCAATAAATTAACAAGGAGACAGATTATGGAGTTTGCATTTACCGAAAGAGAGGAACTGTTGAGAAAGGCTGTCCGTGAATTTGCAGAGGCAGAGATCCCTCCCAAGATGGAAGCGATGGAAGAAACCGGCGAGTTCCCTGTGGACCTTTTAAAGCCTATGGCTCAGGTAGGAATTAACGGCATTATAACGCCTCCGGAATATGGTGGAGTCGGGATGGGTTATGTCGCGAGAACCATAGTGCTGGAAGAACTTGGCCGCGTATGCGCCGCTTTCCCCATGGCCCTTCAGGTTCACCACATGGCCTGTGCCGCGTTGAGTGATTTCGGAACCGATGAGCAGAAAAAGAAGTATCTGCCGGCACTTGCGACTGGTGAAACCCTGGGTGTAGTAGCCGTCACCGATCCCTCAGGCGGATCTGACCTTATCGGCATGACAACCACCGCGGAGCTAAAAGGTGACAAGTATATCTTAAACGGTCGTAAATGCTTCATCACCAATTCGCATCTTTCGGATTTCTGGATTGTTATTGCCAAGACCGGCGAAGGGGCCAAGGGCTTAAGCGCCTTTATCGTTGACAAAGACACACCAGGCGCGAAACCCGGAAGAAAAGAGGATAAGTTTGGACTTCGCGGCGCAAATACGGGTGAGCTGGTCTTTGACAACTGCGAAATTCCAAAAGAGAACCTGATCGGTCAGGAAGGTCAGGGTCTGGGCGTGGCGCTCAAGACCATCAGCGAGACGGGTCGGACTGGTATGGCGGCCACCGCTCTGGGTATTCTACAGGCGGTATATGAAGAAGCGGGCAAATTTGCCAGCGAAAGAATTCTCTACGGGAAACCTATCGGTACACTTCAGGCAATCCAGTTTTTTATGGCCGAGATTTATACTCAGTTGGATATCTGCCGGCTGCTCTGTTATCGCGTTAGCTGGATGAAGGACCAGAATATGCGCTGTGATACAGAAACCACCATGGCAAAATACTATACCTGTAACGCGGCGGTGGAGGCGGCGAAGAAAGCGATAGAGATTCACGGGTCCTACGGCATAATGAAGGAATACGCCGTTCAGCGACTCTTCAGAGATGCAATGGTTACAGTCCCGGCAGGCGGCACGGCTGAGGTAGCCAAGGCAGGCATCGGAAGGGCGGCGCTGGCTCCTTTCAAAAAGTAAAAAAGAGCAGCCTCCTAGGAAGGTACGATTATGAACAGGATTATTGTCTGTATGAAGCCGGTGCCCGATCCGAAACACTGGGACAAGGTCAGTATGGACCCTGAAACAAAGACACTGAAGCGAGAGGGGATTCCAAACATAATGAATCCCCTCGATAAGCATGCCCTTGAGGCTGCCCTTGCATTGCGGGAGTCCCATGGCGGAGAAGTGGTTCTGCTGTCAATGGCGCCGCCCTTTGCAAAGACCACTATTCGAGAAGGGCTCGCGATGGGGGCCGACAGGGCTGTTCTTTTGTCTGACCGCGTGTTTGCGGGATCGGACAGCCTGGCCACAGCCGAGATACTGGCAGCCGGCTGCCGCTGGATAGGGGATTTTGATATCGTCCTCTGCGGCAATCTGTCCATTGATGGTTCAACCGCACAGATCTGTTCACAACTGGCGGAAATGCTGGACCTTCCCAATGTGATGCATGTAACCGGCCTGGAGGAATCTGCCGGGGGCAACCTGGTAATTACACAGAAGATAGAAAATGGTTATGTAAGGCTTGCCTCCGGATTTCCGGTAGTGCTTTCCGTGCGGAAAGAGTTGAATAAGCCTCGATATATACCATTCACAGGCATATTGGCGGCAGAATCGAAGGAGATTGCGATGCTCTCCAATAAGGATTTATGTGTGGATCCGGAGCACATAGGGCTGGAGGGCTCTCCCACAAAAATGGCGGGTCTGGAGGTTCGAAAATTTGAAAGAAAGAAAGAAAAACTGGAAGGCACAGTCGATGATGTCGTCAAAAAGCTGCTGGAAAGGATATACCAGTGCGGCGTGATCGAGTGTTAGGAGTTTTATCAATGGATGAGAAGAGAAGCCGTGATGTATGGGTTTTCGCGGAACAGCGGAATGGCGAGTTACATGATGTGAGCCTTGAACTTCTGGGGAAAGCCAGAGAACTGGCGGATAAGACCGGAAGCAGGGTTGCAGCTGTCCTTATGGGTTATCATGTTCATAAGCTTGCGCAGACGCTTGTCAATCACGGGGCGGATATGGTTTTTGTCGCCGACGAACCCAGGTTGGAAAATTATCGGCTTCTTCCCTATACACATGTATTTGAAAGCATGATTAAGGAGCATGGGCCGGACATTGTGTTGATGGGAGCGACTGCCATGGGGGTTGAACTTGCCCCCCGTGTGGCGGCAAGAGTCAGAACGGGTCTCTCAGCACATTGTGTCGATCTAAAGTTAAATGAAAACGGGAACTTGCTTCAGGTGGTGCCCGGATGGGGCGGAGGAGTCGTCGCGACTATTGCCTGCCCTGATCATCGCCCTCAAATGTCCACCGTAATGCCGGGAACCATGAAGGCCTTGCCGGAGGAGGAGCGTAAAGGGCAGATAGAAGAAATATACGTTGATCTGCCCGACTCAAATATGGGTCCTGAAGTTCTTGGGGTTGAGCGGGTGGTGGCCGGAGAACAGCCTCTGGAAAAGGCCGAAGTTGTTGTTGCCGGCGGATGGGGTGTTGGAAGCGAGGAAAACTGGTCGCTTCTGGAAGAGCTTGCACGCCTGCTGGGCGGGGCAGTGGGCGCCACACGGCCGCCGGTTGATGAAGGCTGGGCTCGGGAAGGGCAGATGATAGGGCAGAGCGGGAAGACCGTTCGTCCGACCCTGTATATAGGGGCAGGGATCTCCGGAGCGATGCACCATGTTGTGGGCATGGATCAGTCAAAGCACATAATAAGCATTAACAGCAATCCTGATGCGGATATCTTCGAAGCCTCCGACGTCATTGTTGCTGAGGATTTCATGAAAATTCTGCCGCCGCTGATTGAGGAGATTAAATCCAGGATTAAATAGATTTTAAATAGGGACATCCATGATAAGTTTTGTCAAGGGGAAAATGGAGATTTTCCATTACTTTTTACACTGACCTCCAAAGCGTCTATTGACCTTCAGGTTACG
>JAUXBI010000211.1 GCA_030619435.1 Syntrophaceae bacterium | reverse complement strand
TCACTATATCGGGGGTCTTTTATATCATGCTCCGTTGGTTACAACTCTCAACCATCACACTCGCTGGCCTTCCTGCCCAAGCTTCTCTATCGGAAAATGAGTGTTCAATGATAACAAATCACCTTTCTCTGTACAACGTCTGCCAGTATCTTCAGATTCTCTTCCCTGATATCGAAGACCTTCACAACATCCCGGTATTTCACAAAATCAGGGGCAAGTTCTTCCAGCTGATTGGTAAATTTTCTCAGCCATGGCACATTGAAGATCACATCTTTTTCACCCGGGAAAATAGCTACATAAAAAATACCAGTTTCCACAAGATCCTGGAAGAAATGAGTCCCATAGGACAGCTCCGGCATAAGATTGCCATCCGAATAGGCAATTTCACCCAGTACCGAGATGTTGTTTATCTCGGAAAACCCCACGGGAACTCCCAGCGATGGTGTCGTTGAACCCCACCTTCCAGGGCCAAGCAACATAACGTGGAATTCTTCTCTGTTCTCAATCTGTCTGTTTAATCTCCCCACGAGTCTGGCAATTTCATATTTTTTCTGAAGACTTAAACTCGTGTATTTTGCCGGGTCAACATAAATAATCCTGTCAACTGACTCCAAAATTCCGCCGCCGAAGAAATTCCCTTCAAACTGAAAGAGGATATTGCCTTTCTCGACATTCTTTGGAAATTCAACCCTCTTCCCTTCCCCCTGTATTTGAAGAGGCCTGCACTGTACCAGATTGATCTTAAAAGCATCGTCATCGGTAAAATTCACCGTGAATTCTATATCAACGGGATACTCATAGATCGTTTCAAGTTTCCTGAGCATTCTCCGCATAATATCGGTAAATTGAGTTCCCGAGAGAAAATCATCAAAGGTAATTACCCATGCCTCCTGACCTTTTATCCTGAGTTCACGCATCTTTTGATCAATATCGTGATCTCTTATTCCAATCCTGTCCATTCTTATGTCAAGCCCTTCGCCCGACAGCGTGAACACCGACTTCGTCTTCAGGTCATTTTGCACGAGATCGAGAAGGTCTACGTCACGTTGAGAAAATTTTCGCGTATCTTCCATTCCCGCATGAGGCTTCAAGAGGGGAAGGTCCAATGCGACGATTCTCGGATAATCTCCTTCAACCCTGTTCACCGCCCTCGTTCCAAGTCCGAATACCAGGCGCAGCATACCCGCCTTGGGATCCATTTCCTTATTCCACACGAAGGTGTTATGGGAGATACCTACCCCTGCAAGATCGGGGAAATAATAATTCTTATGATGTGATCCTGAAACCCGCTGAACGAGAAGAGCCATCTGCTCGTCAGCCCTTTCAAGCCCCCTTTGCATACGATAGGCCAGGGCATCCTCATTCATAGCACTGGAATATATTGTACGAACGGCGTTTTCAAACTGGGCGTACCGCTCATCGGGAGACCCCTGATTAACCAGAAAGATGCTCTCATATTTACCGGCAAAGGCATTCCCAAAGGAATCTTCCAGCAGGCTGCTTGATCGGACGATAATGGGTGACTGCCCGAAATATTCAAGCATCCTGTAGAACTGTTCTCTGATTTCATCGGGAAAACGACCGTGTTTCATTCTGTCCCGTAGCATTCGCGCCGCCCTGAAGTAGCCCCCTTTCGTCTTCTGCTCCATTCGCAATCTCCACCAGTTATTCTGTACCAGATAGGTATAGAAGACATCGGAGCCTATATAAAAGGAATCATGCTCTTCCAAAAGTGTTTTCCAGTCAAAGTTTTTATCGAGTTCCAGAATCTTCCTGGCAAGGAGCATTCCTCCCGATTTTCCGCCAAGAAGACCTGTACCGATCAATCTTTCTCTTATCCTTAAGAGATCTTCGAGAGAAAAATTATCCTTGACGAGAATAGCCATTCTGGGTTCCCTGGCAATCATGATCCTGCATATTCTCTCTATCATGTCCTCTTCTTTTTCCGATTCCCAGGGCTTTTCAAGGAGACCTTCGGCTTCAACGAACAATCTGTCCCAATAGTCAAGACTCCTCTCACCGTGTTCCTTTCTCTTTTTTGACATGTCGGAAAATAATTTCGCCGCATCCACACTGTCTATAATAGGCACAAATTCATCCCCCTCTTTCTTGTGGGGAAGAAACATGGTGGGCGAATACCGCTTCCAGACCTTGAGGGGATGAATATAAATATTTCCCTTATCGTTGTGAACATCGAGGAGCACCTGTGTTGTTTCACGAATTCGCGCAATCGTCTGGAAGGAATGACTTCCCCTGATGACGGCAAAGTATGCGATGGTATCCAATTCAAAGAGATAGGGACAGGTTATAATGAAGAAATTTCCCACCATCAGATCGGTAGACCATTCGGAAAGGAGGTTGGAAAGGCAGTCAAAGACATAATAGGCGCCTATCCCTTCTTTTGTAATGATGTCATGGACTTCGGTCGAAAATGTCTCAAAACCGCTTGCAGGATTAAGGTGATAGGTGACTGCCTTTTGATCGAGTCTTATTAGGGGCTCATGATCGGCAAATCGTACATACACGAGCTTCTTTTTGTCCTTCAGAGCCCTTTCAACAAAGAGCCCAACGATATATCTGTAGTCTTCGAGATCATCCACCTGCCAGACCACGTTATCACCGATTCTCAGGCCGCTTATAATATTATCGAGGGATTTATGGCCCGTACTTACAGGATGTGAGCTTTTGGAGGTCCTCCTGTCAAGCCGTTCTTTCTCCTCTACCGCACGCTGACGTTCCTCTTCCTCCTGCTGTAGAATACGAATCGCCTGTGCAATCATCGATGCGATAATCGTAAGAAGACGGAGATCTTCCTTCAGAGAGACCGATTCATTGAACACCTTGTCTGCGCTCAGCGTCCCTATCACCTCTCCCTGATTTCTTATGGGAACACAGATAAACGATATATCCTTTTTCGGAAGATTTTTACGCGCTCCCGTTCGATCCAGAAACAGGGGCTCGTCGGAAATCCTGGGCACGATCATGGGTCTCGCCGTCTCAACCACTTTACCTACAACGCCCTCCCCTATCTTATATTTCCCCCTTTCTTTCTGTGCCTTGGAAAGGCCGTGGGCAGTCTCGATGGAGATCTCTCCTGTTTGCCTGTTAAGCAGGGTAATGAAGCCTCTTGACATTCCCATATATTTATCGAGAGCCCGCAGGATGGGTGTCCCAATTTTCTTGACATCCTTACCCTCTTCCAGCACTCGCCTGACCTCCCACAGGAGTGGCACTTCTTTGGTCCCCCTT
>JAUXBI010000164.1 GCA_030619435.1 Syntrophaceae bacterium | reverse complement strand
TAGTTACGCCGTGCCAGCTTGTTCTGGCATATAATCTTTTCAGCGGTTTTATTTTTTTTTGCCATCACGCCACTCTTTTATCACTCCGCGGACATTTCATATAAAGCGCGACCATCCACGTCATGTCCCGGGAGATACTCCATTTTCACATGACTCATCGACTTGAAGATGTTTTCGCGCACATCCTTATTATCTCTCTCCATATCATCCAGGAGTCTCTTTATATACATCCTGCGTGATATTTTGCTTGTAGGACACCCGTTTTCTATCACGGGCATATCTCTCTCCCTCGCATACTTTTTGATCAGGGGTTCCCTGATGTACGCGAGAGGGCGGATAAGGTGAAACTTCCCCCCGAATACCGACTGATCCGGCATCATCGTGCTGATCTCCCGGCCATAGAAGATATTTATAAGCAACGTCTCTATGATATCGTCTTTATGGTGCGCAAAGGCTATCTTGTTGCACCCGTTTTCGTTTGCTATCTCGAATATCCTTTTCCTTCTCATTCTTGAGCAGAGAAAGCATGGGTTCTTTTTGTTGTAATCGCTGTGCGCCAGGGGCCCTATATCGGTCTTTTCCATTATATACTCATGCCCGTTTTTTCTTAGATAATTCTCCAGTTCAACGTACCCCCGGTATTCCTCATCGAAGCCCATATCTATATTAACTGCCAGCACCGAGAATCGCGGAAGAAACACCATGCGGGTATTGAGAAGATCGAGAAGAACAAGGCTGTCCAGACCACCCGAAACACCAACCAGTACCCGGTCACCTTCTCCGATCATATTATAATCCACAGCGGCCTTTTCCAGCCACTTTTTGAGATGCAGATAAAGTTTTGTGTCTTTTTCTCTTGACAAAATTTCTTCCCTTTTACACGATATTTCTTCGTTCCCGTAGCGTCTTGCGGAAACACACCTTTACTACAGACAAGTCATAATAATAATTTATATCTTACCATGAAAATCAAACCACGCGCAAATCAGAAAATACTTCCGGGACTGTGACGGTGAATTTATAACAAAAAATCCCTTGACATCCGTCATGTTTCTCTCTTAAATTAACAAAGAGGTTTTTCCCGAAAATTCGATAGGTATTATTTATCTAACTCGCCAGCAAAAGGAGGTAATAAGCCGCCAGACAATAGAACAAACCTGCCATGAAAGAACCTGGAAATCCGTTGGCAATTGGATGTATTTCTAAAAGTGCATTTTTGGCTTCGCGAACAATTCTTTTTGAACGGAGGGTTCCACCAGATGATTCCACTGTTTATAAACACACCTGAGACAATGCTTAAGATCAGGGTGGTGACTGCAAAAGATTCTTCCGCAGAAACCCTGGAGCATTTACGGACAACAGGTGTCCTCCACATAGAAGAACCCCGGGAATTAGATTCTTCCGACAGAACAGCAATAACAGAAAAAAGAAATCTTATAAGAAAAATCTCTGCCAATATTAGCGATATCCTGTCGTATGTGAAGGAAGAGCACAGGATACTCATACGGGAAGTCTTAAAAGATCAACCCTTGGACAAAATATTACACCAGACCGGCAGGCTGCACGACAGATGCTCCCGTCTCCGGGAAGATGCGACAAGGCTGGAAGCAGATATCTCCAATATAGAAGGGCTGGGCGAACATCTGGACATCCTTGCACATGCGATAAATTTCCCACTGAGAGACCTGAACTATTCCGGGAACTACCTGTCTGCAAAGGTGTTCGTATTCCCGACGGAAACCTGCAGGACATTCCTGAAAAAGGCCCGCAAACATATCCTTCAAGATATAACTGTTTCTTCAGAATATGAAACGGCAGTCTATACTATTGCCAGGACCAGCAAACAAAACATGGTGGAAGCCCTGGCAAAAAATCTCGGGGTGTTGCCTCTTGAGATACCTGACGAGGAATTAACCTTAAAAGAATTTATCGCGAAGAAGGATGATATAATAAGGGAAAAGAGCAAAGAGATCGCCAGGTTAGAAAAAGAGATAGAAACGATTATCACAGAAAACCTGGAGCAGATCATGCTATACAGAGAGACAGTCGCCCTGGAAGATGAAATGCTGTCCGCTATCGAGCAGACATCCGAAACCCGGTATGTCTCGCTGATAGAAGGCTGGGTTCCCCGGAACAGAGCGGATTCTGTAATATCACAGATAAATGAATCTCTTGACAATGTATTTGTCGATTCAAGTCAGCCCAAGCCTTCGGATGAGCCCCCGACAAGGCTGCGAAACCCGCGTATCATCAAACCCTTTGAGGTAATCGTCAATCTCTTCAGTCTGCCTAAATACGGTGGGTGGGATCCGACACCAAGTGTGGCTTACTTCTTTGCCTTCTTTTTTGGTCTCATGCTCTGTGATGTCGTCTACGCTGCGGGTTTGTTGATCCTTGCGAGGTTTGTTCTCAACAAGCTAGTTGATGATCCGTCAACCGAAGAAGTCCATCTATTCAGAAACGTCCTGTATATAAGCGGCACGGTAGCGCTTATATTCGGTATATTATCAGGAACGTATCTCGGCGATTTCATGGATATGTATTTCGGTGTTGAGTTGCAAAAGCTTGCCCTCGCAAAGTGGGTGCAAAATCAGCTCTCAGACCCCATCACATTTATTATCATCTCGCTCTTAATCGGCCTTGTACACGTAAACATAGCTCATATTCTTTCCCTCATAAAAGGAATAAGAGCAAGAAACAAAGGATTAGTCATCAGCAAGACAGGGATCTTCATTATAGAAATCTTTGGAATACCTTACATCTTCAAAATGCTGCTACATGTTGAGATCCTCCCTCTCAATCCTTCAATATATGCATTTATGGCTTATCCTATGATTATTGGCCTGGCCTTGATCGTTATATCGGGATTTATGCAAATGGGTGGCCTGGGAGGAATTTTCTGGATATTTGAACTAACCGGCCTGCTCGGTGATATTATGTCATATTCGCGACTGGCAGGAGTTGGTCTCGCTACATTTTATCTTGCTTCTGCTTTCAACCTCTTGGCTAACTGGATTTCCTCTGGTCTCTCAGGACTAATTCCGGGCATTATTGGCACGATTCTCGGATTCATTATCGGTATTATTCTCTTTGCTGTCTTCCATGTCTTAAATTTGTTTCTCAGCAGTTTGGCTGCTTTTATTCACTCTCTCAGGCTCTGCTTCGTAGAATTTCTCCTGAAATTCTACGAAGGCGGTGGAAGAAAATACGCCCCATTCCATCTCAGGCCAGAGAGATATGTAATTGTAGGGGCAAAACTATAAAGCGAGGTGCAAAACATGACTGAAATACAAGCCTTGGCTACGCTTGGGGGAGCTATCGCATTGGGAGGTGGACTCGCCGGTTCAGCGATCGGAATAGCAATGGCAGCATCGGCAGGGGTTGCAACGATATCTGAAGAACCCGGCCAGCTGAGAAACGTTATCGTACTGGCTTCGCTCCCGATGACACAGAGTTTTTACGGATTGATAATTTTGATTATCATCTTGACTGTCGTACTTCCGGGACTACCCGCTACAGGAGGTGCCGGTATAGCAGTACTGGCCGTCGGCGTCATCGGTGCCCTGGCTGAATGTTTCTCCGGTGCCTACCAGGGATCGGTCTGTGCTGCCGGCATAGCCCTCTTACCGAAAACAAAGGGGGGGATTCTTACCACAGCCATGATGCTTGCCGTTTTCGTCGAGCTTATCGGAGTTCTGGGACTCGTTTTCTCCGTTATGACGCTAAGCATACTCAAGCTTATGTAATGATAACCAAAGGTGACAATTATGGAAACCGACAAGATAAGAGCGGCTATCCTCGAGAAAGCACAAGGAGAGGCGGAAGAAATCATAGCCAATGCCAGGGCAAAAGCCGGGGAACTGGTGGCAAACGCTAAAGAACAAAAGGAAAAACGGTTCGAGGAGGAGAAAAAACGGATTATATCAGAGGCGCAACGCGAGGCATCGAGGGTACTGGCACAATCCTCCCTCAAGGCGCGGCAGGAAGTACTAAGGGAAAAAGATGCCGTCATCAACGAGATTATAACAAGGGTAAAAGAAGATCTACTCAGGAAGGCAACTGATGAGGGGGTGCTCATCCACCTCATCAGTGAAACGGTGAAAGCTTTTGAAACGGGGAACAAACTCAGGCTCTTTGTGTCTCCAAGGGATATCGCTGTCGTCCGCAAGATCGTGGAAGGAAATGACAGCCTGAAAGAGCAGATGGCGGAGATTAGTGAATTCGATTGTCTGGGGGG
>JAUXBI010000068.1 GCA_030619435.1 Syntrophaceae bacterium | reverse complement strand
TGGGGCACAGCTCCATTGCCGAACATGCCGTCTTCAATGTCGACATCATAGGCGTGTCACGTCTTATTGTGGAGGAGATAGAAAAATTCCGTCTCTGCTCCTACACCGAAAAATCTCAGCGATACATACGGCTGGAAGATGATTTTGTTGTTCCTCCGGAGGTGCAAAGCGGTGGACTGGAAGATCTGTTTGTCGAAACAATAAGGGAACAGAACCGCCTGTATCACGAACTCTACGCCGGCCTGAAGGAATACATGTTTGAAAAGCACCGGGATATGGTGTCCGACCCGCGGGGCCGTTCCACAGTGGATGGATGGGCGAAGGAGGATGCCAGGTATATAGTCTCCATGGCGACGCACGCCCAGCTGGGCATGACCCTGAACGCGAGGAATCTTGAACTGATGCTCAGGCGCTCAGCGGCGCATATTCTGAAAGAAGTAAACGAATACGGAGCGAAACTCTATGAGGCAACCGTGAATATCGCGCCCTCACTGGTCAGGTACACTGAGGCAACGCCTTTTGATCTGGGTACGAGGAAAGAGCTGAAGGAAGCAACTGTGAGCCTGATGGAAAAAATGGGTGCGTCCGGTGAAAGTGCGATTGTCGCGAAAGATGGGAATGTGACTCTTGTGCATGCCACGCCGGATGGTGATGAGAAGATTATCGCGTCCATAATGCACTCATCTTCTGATCTCCCCATGGCCGGGTGTCTGGCTGCTGCTCACAGGATGGACATGGAAGAAAGGGAAGAGATAATCAGAACCGCCTGCCGCCATATGAAATCGTATGACCCGCCGCTGAGGGAATTTGAGAATGCCGATTTTTCATTCGAGGTCACTGTCAGTGCTACCTGTTTTGCCCAGTTGAAAAGGCATAGAATGGCTACAATGACATGTCAGGATTATGATCCTTCTCTCGGTGTTACCATACCGGATTCAGTACGCGCGATCGGAATGGAGGGGCGTTTCATGGAGGTTATCTCCAGGACGGAGGAAGTGTACACCCGGATCAGGGAAGTATCGGCCCACGCGGCGCCATATATTCTTACCAATTCTCATCGAAAGAAGGTAGCGCTGAAGGTGAACGCCAGAGAAATGTACCATATCTCACGCCTTCGCGAAGATATGCATGCCCAGTGGGACATAAGAGAAACGGCTGAAAGAATGGTTAAGCTCGGGAAGATGGTGATGCCGCTGACGTTGATATTGACTGCGGGCAAGGATGCCTTTGTGCCGATTTCATAGAAAAGAACAGGGGCCAAATCAAGAATAAAGATTTGGCCCCCGCTTCAAACGTTATTTCCGTCCGGGTCCACTCTTGCCGGGACCACCCTTGGGACTTTCCGTTATTCGATGTCTCATCTGCTTACGGAATCTGTCGAAGGATGTTTTAAGGGTTCGGTAGCGCTCCAGACCGATAGTTTTTCTGACCTCTATTATAAACCTGAAACGTTCAGCGGCAAGCCGGGTTCTTGCGTTTTCCATCTGACCGAATCGTTTCATGACCTCGGCCTCATTCAGTTTCTCATTTTCAAAGAGATTTTCCAGCTCAAGGCGCTCCCTTTCCAACTTGCCCTTGAGGTCGATAAGGTTTCTCCGGTTGTTGAGATATGCTTTGTCGAGACTATCTATCTCCCCTTTGGTCAAATCCATCTGTTTGGAAACCTCCGGGTTTTGCCACCACTTTCCGTGTGGCACATCCTGTGCTCCCATGGCGATAACAGGCATGCCTATCATTGCTACAAGAACAATTACACTCAAAGTCTTTCTTAACATAATACTGCTCCTTTCAATCCCGAATTGTAGGTCGGGGTGGTATTGTTAATAATTGGGACAACAAATTCCATAAACTCTTCATCAAGCTCCGGGCCGGATTCCCCCGAAATATACACGTGTATTGGGGGCAGTGCGTTATCTACAAGCGTGTCGATATCCGCCATTAACTGGTCGGATTCCTGGAATGTCACGCCGGTTACAACCTCGGGTGTGGTTTTCGAGAGAGGGGACCACCATACTAAGGTTACTGCAAGAACAACCATGACTGCTGCTCCGGAAGCGGTTCTGAGACTCCAGATCCAGTTGCCGGCATTTCGCGGTTTGACGTACCGGAATGCCCGCTTTCTCTGCTGTGGGGCAAAGTCTTCCGCCATCCTGCTGAGAAGCGTCAGTTCCCGCTCCATGTTTTCGATCTGTTCCCGGCACTGTGGACATTCCGACAAGTGCTCCCGCGCTTCTGCGGGAAGTTCGGTTTTGTCTACCGTTGCCAGGAGAAACTGATCTTCATTCAAGTGGTTATCTTTGCCATAGTTCATAATGTTTTTTCCTCTGTTAAAAATTGGCGCATAGTCGATTCTTTTCTGAATTTTCCGAGCGCGCGGTACAAATGGGTCTTTACGGTACTTTCATTCTTTTTCAAGATGTTGGATATTTCTCTTATGCCGAGATGGTTCATGAATCTCAATGTGAATATCTCTCTTTCCATACGTGATAATTTATCCAGGAACAACTCAACATGTTTCCAGAAATCCTGTTTCATCAGGTTATCCAGAGGGTCGGGGGCATTTTCTTCCTCATAATCCTGTTCATGATCGTCGCCTTTGCCGGAGAGCCCCAGCATTGTCAGTAGACGCTTCTTCCTGTAAAAATCGCGGACCTGGTTCAACGCTATACTGAAAAGCCAGCTTTTGAATCGCTCCGGGGATTGCAACCTGGAGATGTTTTTGAATGCCTTTATAAAAACATTCTGTGTAATGTCCTCCGCGTCCATACGGGACAGGGTGCGGTAGTAGGCCATCCTGAAGATGTCCTCTTGAAAAAGATCAACGAGGCTGTTGAATGCGGTCTCACTACCGGCTACAGCCTCCTCTGTCAGGATAACTGTCTGCCTGGACAGGGTGGCGCTACGGGTGGGAGGAGGATTGTCTTCGTGATTTTTCTGTGGCATAGTGCATCAATTCTACCCGTAGCGCCGGGTGCTTGTCCACTTTTCTTATCTTAAAATGTGTCTGTATTTTTGTATCTTTAGACGGGTGCCCGGGTCAAATAGTCTACAAAAGATTTGATCCCTGCTTCAATATGTAGTTTCGTACAGGCTCTGGAACGAGATATCTGATAGAAGCTTCTGTTTTTACACGGTTTCTTATGTCTGTGGAGGATATGTCCAAGAGGGTCAGCCTCCTGAAGAATATGGAGTTGCCGGTGGGACCGCTGAAGCAGTCCGCGGCGCTGTCATATCGAAACAGGGATGCAAAATCGGGAGGGAATACACTGTCCAGACTCTTTGCCTCATATCCCGGTCTGGTCATCACAACAAAGTTACACAACCGCACCAGATCTTTCCATTCTTTCCACATCTGGATTTCGTGGAAAGCGTCCTGTCCCAGCATGAAGTAAAGCTCGGTGCCGTCCGGCGAGTTGTCGAGGAAGTGTCTGACGGTTTCGATGGAGTAGGATTTATCATCCCTCCTGTTTTCTATATCTGAAATTGAAAATGATGGATTGCCCTCTATGGCCAGTCTGATCATTTGTTCCCTGTGATGAAACGGGGAAATATCTCTACCTGTCTTGAGAGGTTGTATGCGGGCGGGAAGGAATATTATCCTGTCAAGGTGAAACAGCTCAAGGATCTCTTCGGCGCATCTCAGGTGTCCGAAATGCACAGGATCAAAGGTTCCTCCAAATAGTCCCCACTTCATGTTCTTATCTGTCCGTCGCCGTAGATTATGAATTTTGTGGTTGTCAATTCTTCGAGCCCCATGGGGCCGAAGGCATGGAGTTTTGTAGTGCTTATGCCCATCTCCGCTCCCAGTCCCAGCTCGAAACCGTCGCTGAATCGTGTGGAGGCATTTACCAGTACCGTTGAGGAATTGACTTCATTGAGGAAGCGCTGGGAGTTTTTATAGTCGCTTGTGACGATTGCTTCTGTATGGAGAGAGCCGTATTTCTCTATATGCGCCATTGCCTCGTCAATGCTGTCGACCACCTGTACTGCAAGGATAAGATCAAGATACTCTTCATACCAGTCGGCCTCGGTCGCTTTCTCTATATCCGGAAGGATGGCACTGGTCTTGTCGCAGCCCTTCAATGTAACGCCGGCCTCACGAAACTTTTCAGCCATTGCAGGGAGAAACCTTCCGGCAATATTTCTGTGTACCAGCAAAGTTTCCATAGCATTACATACACCCGGCCTCTGTGCCTTGGCGTTTAGGGATATGGTCACAGCCATGTTGATGTCGGCGCTCTCATCCACAAATACGTGGCAGACACCCTTGTAGTGTTTGAGGACAGGTATTCTGGACATGCTGACAACTGCCCGAATAAGTCCCTCGCCCCCTCTGGGAATGATAAGGTCTATATGCTCCTCAAGCTTCAGCATTTCATTGACAGCATCTCTGTCGGTTGTGGAGATTATCTGTATGGCGCCCTCCGGGATACTGGTTTCTTTCAGGACGCCCTGCAGTATCCGGGCAATGGCAAGGTTGGAATTTATCGCCTCCGAGCCACCCCTCAGTATCACGGCGTTTCCTGATTTTAAACAGAGGGCCGCGGCGTCCGCAGTTACGTTCGGACGGGACTCGTAGATTATCCCTATTACGCCGAGCGGAATCCTTTTCTTCCCGACGAGCAGACCGTTCGGCCTTTTCCTCATGCCGGTAATTTCCCCTACCGGATCGGGCAGGGCGGCAATTTCCGCAAGACCGTCTGCCATGCCCTGTATTGCAGCTTCATTCAATGTCAGCCTGTCTATCATAGCGCCGGATAATCCCTTGTCTCTCGCGTATTCAAGATCCCTGGCGTTTTCGCTGATGATGTGCTCAGACTCTTTTACCAGCACCTCCGCCATCTTCAGGAGCGCCCTGTTTTTTACAGTGGTTGAAATATTTGCAAGAAGCCCGGCGGCCTTTCTGGCTTCATTTCCTGTTTCGGTAACCTGTGCTTTTATATCCATTGTGTATCCTGCCACATTATTCATATTTTCTCATTGAGAAGAATTAATCTATAGTATATGAAAGGCCGTGTCAATCTTGACTTTTTACGGGCATTTTGAGGAGACGGGAACAATTATGGATGAAATGTGTATCAGAGCCGGAAGAAATGTGTATGAAATTATACAGGATGGCGGATTCGATTTTGACAGGGTTACCACTTATGTCGGTGCGGCTTCGGGGCCGAGATGGCTCGTAGCCAGCGGTTTCGACCTGTCGCTTCTGGAAAACGAAGTGCTGGGCAATAACCTCCCTGTAGTTCTCGCGGGTTCATCGGCGGGCGCGATGCGATTTGCCGCATGGGTGCAGCCGGAGCCTGAAAAGAGTTATCGCAGGCTTATCGTCGCCTACATTTCAATGAATTTCACGAGAAAGGACAAGCCTGAAGAAATCCTTCAGTCTCTCCGCGATCTTATAGATAATTATATTGACGATGAAGCCATCCCGTTTGCGTTGACCAGTAAAAAATACAGGCTGGCGATAATGACAGCTCGTGCTAAAAGACTTGCCTCTTCGGATGTAAGCTGGTTGCAGGGGTTGGCTATAGGGACGGGATTTCTATCCAGTGTTGTAAACCGTCGTTTGATCCATAAATTTTTCCAGAGGGTCGTATTCCACAACAGTCCGATCCCGCCTCCGTTTTGTCTGGACCATGATTTCAGGGGGCAGGCGGTGGTTTTGAATAAAGTAAATTTCAAACACGTGCTCCTGGCTTCATCGGCGATACCCTTTGCCGTCGCCGGTGTCAGGGATATATATGGCGCTCCAAACGGCACATATAGAGACGGAGGACTCACAGACTATCATCTCAATCAAAAGTATGCCGGTGAGAAGGGCGCGATCACCCTCATGTTTAACCATCAAGAGCGCATAATACCCGCATGGCTGGATAAAGGGCTTAAATTCAGGCGGCCACCGGAAAGATATCTGGAAGATCTCCTGATGGTATATCCGTCGGATGATTTCATGCGTAAATTGCCCTATGGGAGAGTCCCTGATCGCGGGGATTTCAAGAAGTATGTTAATAATCCCTCCGGTAGGGTAAGAAACTGGCGGCAGGCGGTTGAAACTTCGAAACACCTCGGAGAAGAGTTTCTGGAACTTGTGGAAAGCGGGAGGCTGCCCGACGTTGTGAAGAGAATATAGCAGGGGTCCTTACAGGCTTACTGTCCCTGAATATTATGTATTTCGACACCTGACGGGGGTTTGAAGTCGAACAATTCATCCGGGGGATTGATGTTGAACTTGATGTCGCTGAAACTGAGCCTGGTAGTATTGTCGTACATATCGGTAAAAACGCATTCTATAATACGAAAATTGTCCTTGTCCACAGTGAGCAGGAGGGTTTTGATGCCGGCTTCATATTCGCGCGGTGTAAGCATTATGACATAATCGCCCTCTATATTCTTGGGATTACTAGCAGGAAAGGCTATTTCGAAATCATTTTTCAGGCTTCCGATACCTGTGAGAAACCTTATAGTCATCTTTGATGACAGAACCTTTTTTGCGTCCTGAACATAAACGATATTGTCATCCGGTATGTACAGCCACGCCTTCCGGGGGTTTATAACCAGCTTCTTCATGGAAGGTTTTGTGTAATTCCACAGCATTCTTTCAGGTTTTTTCAGATAGACCGTGCCTTCCTCTTTCACTGTTTTGTTTATTGATTTGATAGTTGCTTCCTGTATGAAATTCGCCTTGAAGTCCACTGTGTTATCATACGCTATCTGTATCTTCGCGGTAAGATCATCAAGGGACAGGGTCCGGGAGAAAACCGTTGTGCCCGGAAGGATCAGGGCCGAGATGACGGACATGGCCAGAAAGAATTTTCCCCGATGACGATATTTAATAAAGAAGTCGATCATAATCTGTAATATTAACATGTGATAACAGGAGCATAACTGTAACTATCGGTTTGATTTCTTGATACCTTTGCAAGGGCGGATTTAAGTCTATTTCCCGGAGATCTTTACCCTCCACCCGAACGGGTCTTCTTTTTCTCCATACTGGATCTGAAGTATCTCATTGTACAGCCTTTCAGTCAGTGGTCCTGTATTGCCATCACCGATCACATATTCTTTTCCACGGTAATGAATCTGTCCGACCGGCGATACAATGGCAGCGGTTCCCGACGCGAAGATCTCTTTAAGTGTCCCATCGGCATTGGAGCTCAATATCTCATCCATCGACAATTGTCTCTCCAAGACGTTGACTCCCCAGGCTTCTGCCAGCCGCATCACGGAATCACGCGTAATGCCCTGGAGGATGCTTCCGGAGAGAGGGGGTGTTATCAGGTCATCTCCAATAACAAAGAAGATGTTGCTTGTTCCCACCTCTTCGACATATTTCCGTTCCCTTGCGTCGAGCCACAGTACCTGAGTGTAACCCATTTCCAATGCCTCCTGGCTTGCATAGAGGCTGGCCGCGTAATTGCCTGCCGCTTTACAGTTTCCCACACCTCCTGGAGCCGCCCTGACATATTTCTCGCTCACATATATCTTCGTCGGGCCAAATCCTTCCGGATAATATGCTCCGACCGGACCCACAATGATGTAAAATACATATTGGCTGGAGGGGTGCACTCCGAGGGCGGGCTCCGTCGCGATCATTGTCGGTCTGATGTACAACGATGTGCCTGTGTCGTGTGGGATCCAGTCCTTTTCCAGAAGCACAAGTTTTTTCAATCCATCCATGAACAGGTCATTGTCTATCTGCGCCATGCACAGTCTTTCCGCGGAACGGTTCATCCGGTTTATGTTCTCCTCCGGTCTGAACAGATAGATGGAGCCATCTTTCCCCTTGTAGGCTTTCATGCCCTCAAATATCTCCTGTCCATAGTGGAGACACATGGCGGCAGGGTCGAGTGACAGGGGTCTCAAGGGCTCTATGGAGGCATTGTGCCATCCCTTTTCGCTGTCATATTCCACAATAAAGAAATGGTCGGCGAATATCTCTCCAAACCCGAGCTGCGACTCATCTTTGGGCTTTGGTTTCATATGTTCAGGATCGACTTTTGTAACCTTGATTTCCATTCCGGTCTTCCTTTCAAAAATGGGTGTGGCACACAAATGTGTGTGGCAACCGATTATTGCCCTCCCTGTGTTTTGCGATTACGAGGACAGTTTCTGAAAATACATGCAAATATAGCTACCTGTCAAGGGTAAAAGATTACCGCTT
>JAUXBI010000059.1 GCA_030619435.1 Syntrophaceae bacterium | reverse complement strand
ATCAACTCCATCTTGACAACCTCAATATCATCGACAGGAGACACAACACCGTGGACATGTGACACATCGGAGTCATCGAAACAACGTACAATATGTACGATCGCATCAACATCCCTTATATTTCCGAGAAATCTGTTTCCCAAACCCTCTCCCCTGCTTGCCCCTTTCACCAGACCGGCAATGTCAACGAACTCCATAGTGGTAAATGTAAACTTGGGGGGATTTATGATTCTCGCGATATTTTCAAGTCTTGGATCAGGAACAGGAACGACACCAACATTGGGATTGATTGTACAGAAGGGATAATTCGCCACCTCGGCACCGGCAGCGGTGAGGGCATTAAAGATGGTGGATTTGCCGACATTCGGAAGACCTATGATACCACATCTGAAACCCATAGCTCCCTCCTTCCAGAAAACAAGGGGGATGGATACCTCCATCCCCCTTGTTCAGTATCCCTGTTATTTCTCTTAGCAGATCATCCTTCAGAAAGCAATAACATGAAAAAAAGCGCCCGGAATATGGGCGCTTTTTTTGTGTTTGTGGCTATAGACAGTTCGTCTTATATCTCTTCTTCCGAGATCCTTGATGAGTAGAATGAGCGATATACAAAGACCAGCGCAAGCAGGAAGAACATACCGGCAATGCCCAACTTCAGCCCGGCGCTCTGCATTGTCACGGCTATCTCAACGGCCAACAGACCGAACAGTGTCGTGAACTTTATTACCGGGTTAAGGGATACGGAAGAGGTATCTTTGTAGGGATCACCAACCGTATCGCCGACAACAGCCGCCTCATGCAAGGGCGTACCCGCTTCACCCATATCGACCTCGACTATCTTCTTGGCATTATCCCATGCGCCACCCGCGTTGGCCATGAATATTGCCTGGAACAGGCCGAAAAACGCGATGCCGATAAGGTACCCGATGAAGAAATGGGCGTCAAAAAAGGCAAGGCTGAGGGTCATAGAGAAGATCACGATAAAGATATTAATCATACCTTTTTGTGCGGCGATCGTACAGATCCTAACCACCTCTCTGCTGCTTTCTATTGATGCGGCCTCCGACTTCAGGTCCGTATTGTTTTTAATAAAAACAACTGCGCGGTAAGAGCCGGTTACAACCGCCTGAATCGATGCCCCCGTAAACCAGTAAATAACAGCTCCACCCATAAGCAGGCCAAGGATTATCTGCGGCTGGACAAGGCTCAGGCTGGCAACAACATTCCCGTACACATGTTCCAGCAGGATAACGATGCCAAATATCATGGTAGTGGCACCCACTACCGCAGTCCCGATGAGAACCGGTTTTGCGGTCGCCTTGAATGTGTTTCCCGCACCGTCAGTTGCCTCAAGGTAGTGCTTTGCCTTTTTCCATTCAGGAGTAAAGCCAAAGGTCTTCTTGATATCTTCATCGATATCAGGTTGCTTTTCGATCCTTGAAAGCTCATAAATGGACTGCGCATTATCCGCCACCGGGCCAAAACTGTCCACGGCAATAGTGACAGGTCCCATGCCCAGAAAACCGAATGCAACCAGGCCGAATGCGAACACAGGAGCGGCAAAGGTAAATTCGGGTGGCATGAGGGCCATAACCGCCGGATTCTTGGATACCAGGTATGCGACAAGCATCAGAATCATGATGGTCAGACCTTCCCAGAACGCGGAGAAGTTGCCGGCAACGAGACCCGAAAGGATATTCAGAGAAGCACCGCCCTGCTTGCTGCTGGTTACAACCTCCTTAACGTGAGCTGCATTGGTGCTGGTAAATACCTTCGTCAGCTCCGGAATAATGGCTCCCGCAATGGTACCACAGCTTATTATGATGGACAGTGCCCACCACAACGAAGACAACACCCCGGGAAGAGACGAGAGGAGAAGATAACTGGCAGCAAAGGTGACAGCGATGGAAATCATGGATGTTATCCAGATCAAGTGTGTCATAGGAGCTTCGAAATCAAAATCTGTTTTATCGCCATACAGAGACTGGTTCAGCTTGCCGGTTATGAAATATGATGCCAGCGCGGTAAGAATCATGAGGATACGCATGGCGAATATCCAGATGATAAGCTGTCCACAGAGAACAGGCGCAAAAACCATGGCAAGCGCCAGAAATGCTATCAGCGCGACACCGGTTACACCGTATGTCTCGAAGCCGTCCGCGGTAGGACCTACACTGTCACCCGCATTGTCGCCTGTACAGTCCGCGATAACACCCGGGTTTCTCGGGTCATCCTCAGGAAGTTTCATAAATATCTTCATAAGGTCAGAGCCCAGGTCGGCAATCTTGGTGAAAATACCTCCGCAGATCCTCAATGCCATCGCGCCCAGAGATTCACCAATTGCAAATCCTACAAAAGATGGACCCGCAAGTTCCTTGGGAATAAAGCACAGGATGCAAATCATAAAGAAAAGCTCAACACTGACGAGGAGAAGTCCAACGCTCATCCCTGATCTTAAGGGAATGGCTATAACACCCAGGGGATTACCGCGAAGTGATTCAAATGCGGTTCTGGAATTAGCCACCGTGTTGATCCTGATGCCGAACCAGGCAACTCCGTAAGAACCGAGAATTCCAAGAATTGAGCAGGCCAGGATGGTGAGAACTCCTCCAATTGCCATATGCTGCAAAGCAGCAAAGTAATACACCATACAGATCCCGATAAGAATCCACAGGGCGACAAGAAACTTGCCCTGTTGAAAAAGATAAGTCTTGCATGTCTGCCAGATTATCTCTGAGACATCAAGCATTGATTTATGGGCAGACAGGTTTTTTGTTTGAACATATTGGACGAGCCCAAAGGCCGCTCCAATTACACAAACCAATAACCCCCAGTACATCAGCGAGAGACCGCCGACCGTACCGCCCAAGACATTAAACGTAACCTGAGACAAGTCAGGCAGTTTAATGTCCGCTTCTCCTGCCAGCGCTACAGGCGCAAACAAAAAAAGCGTTGTGAAGATGATTGATAAAAAATACCAGCATTTCTTAAACATTTTGTCTAAACCTCCTCTTTAAAATTAATACTGTCCCAACGTTACTCAAATGAGTCTAAATAAGATTAACCATAAATGGAAGGGGCAGTGTTTGCTTTCGTATGACCGTTATCATAACTGTCTGTACATCGGTTCTTTTTCAGAAAGTATGACACTCAGAAGACGAGATCTTGACCAGGCATAATCCGCCAGAATTTCTATAGTCCCGTTCATACTTCCCCGTTCAATTCTTTTGTAATCCTCACATTGAATTTGTTCATGGCCGCCTGAACGCCGGATAAAATGACTTCAATCGCAGCATCACATGCCCTTTCAACGGCATCGGGCAAGACCTGCATTTCACTTTTGGAAAACCGTTCAAGCACATAATCCTCTGTTATTCTTCCCGCAACCGGTCTGCCTATACCCAGCCGAATCCTGACAAACTCCGGTCCTCCGAGATGATTGACGACAGAGATCAAACCCTTATGTCCCGCAGTGCCACCACCTATCTTTATGCGGATATCGCCTATCGAAAAATCCATATCATCATGAACAACTATTATATCTTCGGTGTTTATCCCGAAATAACCGGCCAGTTTACCTACTGCAATCCCGCTGAGGTTCATAAATGTTTGAGGTTTTGCCAGAATAACCGGAACCCCGGAAATCATCCCTCTGCCGATACAGGAATCAAACTTCCCACGGCTAATTTCTATATCTTCCGTCCGAGCCAGAGCATCCAGAACCAGAAACCCTACATTATGCCTGCTGTAAGAGTATCTGATGCCTGGATTACCGAGCCCAGCTATAAGTTTCACACGTCCCCCTGTTGGAGAACCACTATTATTCAGACTGTTCCTCTTCACCTTCCGCTGCGGAAGCTGCCTCTTCTGTACCTTCCTCTTCCTCTTCGCCGCCTTCTTCTTCCGTCATCAGACTCGTCCTTGTAGGCACCACAGAAGCAACAGCCACATCGCCGGAGTCAAGAATCTGGACTCCATCTTCAATGGCAATATCTTTAACCTTGATGGAATCACCTATACTAAGACCGCTGATATCTACCTCAAGAGATTCGGGAAGATCCGAGGGAAGCCCCGATGCTTTCAAAGTTCTCTTCAGCTGTTGCAGTTCGCCGCCCTCCTCTATACCAACCGGAGTGCCTGAAAAGATGATAGGAACATCCACAGCGAGGGTTCTATCCATTCTGATTTCATAGAAATCTACATGTACCGGTTTTTTGCCTATCGTATCGATCTGCATATCTTTGATAACCGACAGTTTTTCAACCTTACGGCCCTTGCCGGATTTTATTCCGAGTTTTATAAAAGCGGTCTCTCCTCTTTCTTTGACCAAGGCTCTAATCAGTTCGGACGTATTCACTTTAATCGCCACAGACTCAGTCTCATAACCATAAAATATCGCGGGCACGAAACCTTCCGACCGCAATCTCCTTGAATTACCCTTCCCAATTTCTTCACGCACCTGAGCATTTAATGCAATTGTTTTCATTCACAACTCCTAACTAAAAAGTGAGCTTATAGACTCATTATAATATATTCTTTTTATCGCTTCGCTCAACACACCTGCTATCGAAAGTATTTTTATTTTTTCGCAAGACTTCGCTTTTTCATGCAGGGAGATTGTGTCCGTCACAATAACCTCTTTTATAATGGAAGATTTTATCCTGTCTATTGCCGGCCCCGATAGCACGGGATGCGTGCAGCAAACAGAAACATCTATTGCTCCTTCATTTTGTATGGCATCGGCAGCCTGAACCACTGTCCCTGCCGTATCAATCATATCATCGAGAATGAGCGCCCTCTTATCTTTTACATCGCCGATAACATTCATCACCTGTGATTCATTGGGAGCGTCTCTTCGCTTATCGACAATCGCCAGTGTGGCACCCAACCTCTTCGCAAAAGCCCTCGCCCTCACAACGCCACCTGTATCCGGGGAAACTATGATAAGCTTGGCGATATCATAATTACGTTTTACATATTCAAGAAGGATAGGGGTTGCGTAGAGATTGTCGACGGGAATATTGAAGAATCCCTGTATCTGACCGGCATGAAGATCCACCGACATAACGCGGTTTGCACCGGCCGCGGTGAGCAAATCCGCCACCAGTTTCGCTGTGATAGGCGCCCTCGGAGAAGCCTTTCTGTCCTGCCTGGCATAACCATAGTAAGGCATAACAGGGGTTATCCTGTCGGCAGACGCCCTCTTCAAGGCATCTACCATTATGAGGAGTTCCATCAGATTGTCATTCACCGGTGTGGAAGTGGACTGCACAATAAATACATCCATCCCCCTCACATTTTCATCGATTTCAACCCTTGTTTCGCCGTCACTGAATGTGGAAACGTTGGCTTTACCCGGAGATATCCCCAGTTTTCGACAGATATCCCCCGCAAGAACCCGGCTGGAATTTCCCGAAAATATTCTTATCCTTTCTAACATCTGTGTCCTTCTTTCTTACAAACTGGTTGGGGCGGGAGGATTCGAACCTCCGGATGCAGGAATCAAAGTCCTGTGTCTTACCGCTTGACGACGCCCCATTATATTGAACACGCTCGGAACACCGATCCGATTCGAGCTTCCTTTAAATTACACTCGGCCCTCTTCGCGTCGGCCTCGCTCCTGAAAATACCAAAGACCGTGGGACCACTTCCCGACATCAAAGAACCCAGCGCCCCGTTTGCCGTCAAAAGTTCTTTGATATCCGACAATACAGGGTAAAATCGCAGGGACACTTTCTCTAAATCGTTGTAAAGTCCTTTCGCAACATGGGACATCGTCACAAATCGGGGAATCCTATATTTTATTGGTTCTTTTGTCAATCCTAATTTCAAATTTTCATAGATATCCCCGGTGGAAACTTCAAAACCAGGATTAACTAATACAAACCATAACGTGGGAACATCCTTCACTGGTTTGAGACGATCACCTATGCCGGAAGCCAGAGAGGTTTTTTCAAAGACGAAGAAGGGGACGTCCGCTCCAAGTTTTGCCCCCATTTGCATAAGTTTTTTTGTGTTGTACCTTGTTCCCATCATCTCGTTAAGAGTAACGAGGGTAGTCGCAGCGTTCGAGCTTCCGCCCCCCAGTCCAGCCGCCACAGGAATCTTTTTGTTTATCGTGATTTCCACGCCCGAATGACGGGGAACATTGGAGAGAACAGCTTCAGCCGCCCTGTAGGCTATATTGTTTTTGTTCTCCGGGACCAGACCTCCCGGACATGTCATTTTTATCCCGTTGCCTTTCAGATCAAAACTCATCTCATCGTAAAGGTTTATCCTTTGCATGAGGCTCAGGATATCGTGGTAACCGTCACTTCTCTTTCCCAAAACCCTGAGAAAAAGATTTACCTTCGCAGGAGACTGCCTGACGATCATGGGTTCTCCGATTCCTTCACGTATTTCATTCTTGATTCAGACAGTACGCCATCCAACAGTTCCTTCTCACTGCTATTAAGATTCCCTTCCGTTTTTTCCTTCAATATTCCCAGAATATCTATCGTCTGCTTCGCCGCTTCTAGGTCTTTCTCCCTTTTATCCGACACGGGATTGGCCAACTCTCCTAGGTTAAAAAGTACCGAAGTATACAGGGAAAGTACAAAGTTATGAAAATTCATCTCGGGAAGCTGATATTTTTCCTCTTCCTTTTCCACCGTTTCTTTCCTGTCTACCTTTCCATTCCCCGTTTCAGGCTTCTGCGCGGACTCTTTTTTTTCATCCTCCCTTACCGCGTCTGCGCGAGTTCCTCCATCTTCGTCAAACATTCTTTTATCTTTTATAACAAATCCCTTTTCACTGTCATTTTCAGTCATTTTGTCCTCCAGAATGTTAATGTCAATCCCACTCCGATGCGACAACTAACACAAATACCCTGAAATGTCCAAGGTCTGATCCGGGCGGGTAATGGGGAGGAGAATAATGGTAGCAGGGTGATGTATTCCCTGATTCACCACGTTTATTCCTCTTTTTTCGGTCTGTCAAGTCCCCTCACAATCTGGGATTTTATGAGCCTGGGAAGCATCATGTGATGCCGGGGACATATTGACCTCGGATTCTGATAGACACTATCAGTAAATGCCACCATGTACCTGCGAATATCTTCAAAACGCACTACCTCATCCACCAGTCCCGCTTTCGCGCAATATGCCGGCTGAGAAGTATCATGATAATGTTTAACCATTTCATTCATCTTTTCAATCACAGGCTTAAGGGAATGTCCGGCATCCTTTTCCTTGACAAGCCGTCTCGAATAACTTGCCGCGGCAGCTGTCTCGCCATGCATTACATAAATCTCCGTGGCGGGAGTACCGAGGGTGAATGCATTATTGTTGTTGGATGTGGGACCTCCCAGCACATAATGGGCCGCGGCCGCTCCCTTGCGCAGTACAACCAGCATCATCGGCAACTTCGTCTGCTCGACAGAGTAGATCAGCGACTGCCCCAGACCGAGAAGCTCCGCTTTCTCCGCGGTATCGCCAACATCTATGCCGGATGTGTCCTGAAACCAGATGATGGGGATCCTGTCACGTCCGCACTGTGTCACAAATTCATTCATCTTGATCAAACCCTGGCGGTAAAGTCTGCCGCCCACGCCAATATATTCGTTCGTATACTCAGGATAATCAGGAAGCAGGCCCTGGCGGTTGCCTATGGCACCCATCAGAAAACCGTCTATCATGACCAGCCCCGTGTAAACCTCCGGGCCGTATCCAGGCCTGAATTCAAGGTGCTGGCTGTTATCAACCAGCCGGGCAAGAACATTGTCAAAATCATAGACTGCTTTTGGATTCATGCTCACGATGTACGGCAGTTCCGATGGTGAATATTTGGGTTCGGCCGGTTCCGCAAGACGGAAAAATCTGGGATCATATGCGGGAAGACCCATCATATATTCCTTCAAGGCGTCGAGAACCTGTGTTTCTTCCTCGAAAACAGCCCGGAAAAAACCTGTTTCATCGTAATGAATCTCCACACTTCCGGGGGGAACCGCCTTGAAATGACGTGTGGCAGTGATCAGTTCTTCCGCGCTCTCTTCATCAAAAAAACCTTTGGGGCTCATACCGCCTACTATGCCGCCACCACCCACAGCTATGTTGCAGTTCTTGTGAGCCAGCAGTATGGTCGGACTTATTCCCTGATACCCCCCTCCGGCAGGATTTGTTCCATAAATGCCTGCTAAAACCGGGATGCCCAACTGCTCCAGTTCCGCGTGACGGGAGAAACATGTCCCGCTGCCACGGCGGTCGGCATAGATCTTCTCCTGCTCAGGCAATTTCACACCGGAACAATTCACCAGCCAGACAAGGGGCAGATTCAATATTTTCGCTATATCAGTAACCCGAAGGTTGTTGTTGGCCTGCCCCGCTATCCAGGCGCCGGCTATCCACTTGTTGTTGAATCCAATCAACATGCACCACCTGCCGTTGATCCTGGCAAGGCCGTCAACGACTCCTGTGCTCCCCGATTCTTCATGCTCGGGATCAAAAATGGTGTGGAGGGGACAGAAGGTTCCGGGATCAACGATATACTCGATCCTGTCCCACACGGTCATCTGACCGCGCTCGTGAATCTTTTCGGCCGGGAGACCAACTTCTTTTATCCTGTCAACCTCTTTGTCAACCCCCCTCATAACCTCTTCCGCCAAGGCTGCGTTCTTTTCCATCCTCTTTACCTGAGAATCTCTCAGGGGTCTGCCAAACTCCTCCATTTTTAAATAAGGTATCATCTCTTAAGCCTCCTCTATGTAGATATTATAATCATAACATATCATCGCGTAT
>JAUXBI010000072.1 GCA_030619435.1 Syntrophaceae bacterium | reverse complement strand
GATGCCAGGACTATGGAGGTCATCGTGCCGGATGACCAGCTTTCTCTGGCTATTGGCAGGGCCGGTCAGAATGTCCGACTGGCCGCCAAGCTTACCGGCTGGAGGATTGATGTCAAAAATGAGGCGGGTATAGCAAAAGAGGAAAAAGAAGGATATGCGTCTCTCATGAAGATCACCGGAATTGGTGAACGTACAGCCAATCTTCTCTATGAAGAAGGACTTAAGGATGTCGCGATGGTGGCTTCGGCAGAACCTGAGGCGTTGAGTTCCATAAAGGGAATCAGCGAGAAGAAGGCCATCATCTGGATTGAAGAAGCAAAAAAAATTATCGATAATGAGAGCAACAAAAATCTGTCTGAAGATATTTAAAAACGGTTCGCGCGCTACCGGCGAGGCAATCAGGAGTTCTAATAATGTCCAAAATAAGAGTCTACGAATTGGCGAAAGATCTCGGTATAGACAATAAAGATCTTATCGCGCGACTGGAGAAACTCGGAATAGCCGTCAAGGCTCATTCCAGTTCTCTCGAAGAGAGCGACGTTGAGAGGGTGCGAAAAGAGTTCGTACTGGGCGAGAAGAATGCAATCGTAGAAAAAAGGGTCAAGAAAACGGTTATCAGGAGAAGAGCAATCCGACAACAGGTCCCGGAAACTGAGGAGACTTCTGATGAACTTCAACCTGAGACAGTACTGGAAGAGACGATAAAAGAAACAAAAGAAGAGTTGGGAAAGATCCTGAAAAAGGATACGCCGGTTGAAAAATCTATCCCCGAAGAGAAGACAATCAGTAAAGAGAGTCCGGCAGAAGACAGGGGAAAAGAAAAAGGAAGCGGAAAAAAAGAAGGGGCGGTAAAACCGGAAAGAAAACCTCAGCAAGCGAAAATAGTTCGCAAAGCCGTAAGGGGGGAACCAAAGAAAATACTTCCGGAAGAAGAGACACATCCCGTGCAGGAAAAGAAAGAACCGGCACCTCCGAAAGATAAATTCGCACATAAGGCAAAAAAGCCCGTTAAGGTTGTTGTGGGTGAAACATGGAGATCTAAAAAGACCTTCGCCAAGGAACAGCCAAAGGAACAACCATTCGATAGAAAAAGGAAACGTACCAAAAAGAAGAGATACACATCAGACCGCCGGAGCTGGAGAGAGGAAAGAACTATAACTTCCGCAATGAAGGCGACTGAAATCACGACTCCCAAGGCGATAAAGAGAAGGATAAAAGTAGAAGAAGCTATAAGGATAAGCGACCTCGCAAAGAAAATGGGCATCAAAGCAGGTGAATTAATCGGAAAACTTGTTTCATTGGACATGATGGTTACGATCAATCAGTCCATAGACGTCGATGCCGCGACCCTTGTCGCCGGTGAATTCGGATATCAGGTGGAATCTGTCGGGGTAGAGTATGAAGATATCATGCACAGGGAGGAACCCCCGTCCGAAAACCTCAAGCCGAGAGCCCCTGTAGTGACGATTATGGGTCATGTTGATCATGGCAAGACATCTCTTCTGGACGTTATAAGGCAAACAAATGTTACAGATGGGGAGTCTGGTGGAATAACCCAGGCTATAGGGGCATACCACGTACGTATAAACGAAAAAGACATTGTGTTTCTTGATACGCCGGGTCATGAGGCCTTCACCGCAATGAGAGCGAGAGGGGCTCAGGTAACTGATATCGTGGTGCTTGTGGTTGCCGCCGACGATGGCGTTATGGACCAGACGATTGAGGCGATCAATCATTCCCGGGCCGCCGGTGTTTCCATTATAATAGCAATTAATAAGATTGATAAGGCAAACGCCGATGTGGAGAGAATAAAGCAGCAACTCGCAGAATTTGACCTTGTGCCCGAAGCGTGGGGAGGGGATACCATATATGCTGAGGTTTCGGCGAAACAAAAAAAAGGCATAGAAGAATTGATGGAATTGATCCTCCTCCAGGCGGACATTATGGAGCTTAAAGCCGATCCCGACAGGCTGGCGCAGGGAGTTGTTATTGAAGCGAGGCTTGACAAGGGAAGAGGTCCTGTGGCTACTGTTATCGTTCAGGAGGGCACCATGAAAGATGGGGATGCCATTGTTTCCAAGATGGAGTATGGCAGGGTACGAGCCATGGTAGACGACAAGGGACGCCGGATTGCAGAAGCGGGACCTTCAATGCCGGTTGAAATTGTGGGTTTTTCCAGTGTGCCACAGGCCGGCATGGATTTTGTGTGTGTGGAAGACGATAAGAAGGCGCGGACCATCGGTGAGCACTGGTTGAGAAAAGAGCGGGAAAAAGAGCTTTCCAGGACTTCAAAGATTACGCTTGAACAACTGTATGACAGGATTAAGGAGGGGAGCAAGGAACTGAACGTTGTTGTCAAAGCGGATGTTCAGGGGTCAGTGGAGGCACTTTCGGAGGCGCTCCTCAAACTCAGCACAGACGATATCAAGTTGAATCTGGTACACGGTTCTGCAGGCGCAATAACTGAAACAGACATCATGCTGGCGTCGGCGTCCGATGCGATAGCAATAGGATTCAAGGTCAGGCCTGACGCGAGGGTTTCGGAAATTATCGAAAGGGAGGGCGTTGACGTAAAGCTTTACGATGTCATATATGACGCCATTTCTGATGTAAGGAACGCAATGGAGGGGTTGCTTGATCCCATTTATGAAGAGGCTGTTCAGGGACGTGCCGAAGTGCTTCAGGTTTTCAAGGTGTCAAAGATCGGCACCATTGCAGGGAGTCGCGTTACCGACGGCAAATTAACCAGAAATGCCAAATTGAGGTTGTTGAGGGACGGAGTAGTTATTCATGACGGCAGTTTCCTGTCGCTAAAGAGATTCAAGGATGATGCAAAGGAAGTGCTCTCCGGATTTGAATGCGGCATCGGAATAGAAAATTTTAATGATATTAAAGAAGGGGATATCATAGAAGCTTATATAACAGAAAAAATAGCCAGGAAACTATAGAGCTTCTCCCATTGTTTTATATACAAAATTCTGTTTGATCCGTCAGGAAATTGGCAGGATGGTAGTTGGAACGGGAATAATCGACATCTTTGTGAACGACAGCAGATCTTTGAAAGAAAAGAGGACGATACTGCGGAGAATTCTGGGTAGAATGAAGAATGCATTTAACATCTCCGTTGCGGAGGTTGGGGAATATGATGACTGGAAGAGATGCCTGATTGGATTCAGTATGGTGGGAAATGAAAGGCGTTTTATTAATTCAAAGATGGATAAGGTTGTGAATTTTGTGGAAGGACTGAATCTGGCTGATATAGTTAATGTCGATATAGAGATTTACAACGTCTCCGATGTCTGTAATGGCCGTGGGGAAAATGGATTAAATGAGTTTCAAGAGGGCTGATAAAGTTGCCGATCTCATAAAAGCTGAGCTTTCGGAGATTCTGTTGAGGCAGATAAACGATCCGCAGGTAAAGGGAATAACGGTTACCAACGTTAAGGTAACGGATGATCTCCGCCAGGCGAGGGTCTTTTTTGTCCGGATGGGAGAAAATGTCTGTAGTGAAGAAACAATAAAAGGCCTGCACAGGGCTGTCGGTTTTCTGAGAAGAGAATTAGGGAAAAGGTTGCAACTTCGCTATGTTCCTGAAATAAAGTTTATGTTTGATGAGTCATTCGAATATGGAGATCGTATTGACAGGTTGTTGGTGGAAATAAAAAAAGATGTTTGATGAAATTATTGAAGTTATAAATTCCTGCTCCACCTTTCTCATAACCTCCCACGCAAGACCGGATGGAGATGCCCTGGGGTCTGAGCTGGCCCTGTATCATATGTTGCGTGGCATGGGAAAGGATGTTGTTGTTTATAACCAGGACAAGACACCAGCCGTGTATGAGTTTCTCCCCGGCTCGAAGAATATTATACATTCACTGGATTCTGTGGACGGGTTTGATGCGGTTTTTGTTCTGGATTGCAGTGACATTGAAAGGGTCGGAGATGAAAAGGACAGGATAGGTTCTATAAAAAAGATTGTCAATATTGATCACCATGCCTCCGTCGGCACATTTTCGGAGATATTGCTGGTTGATTCCACGGCGAGTTCCACGGGAGAGATAATCCACCGTCTTCTGAAGAATATGGGGGTTACGATAACCGAAGACATCGCCACAAATATATATACGGCTATCCTTACAGATACCGGTAGCTTCCGCTATTCCAACACGGGAATAGAAACCTTCAAAGTAGCGGCTGACCTGGTGGAAAAAGGGGCAAATTCCAGATATATAGCGAAAAACATCTATGAAACCAAGCCTGTGGTTCAAATCCGGCTGATGGGTAAAGCTCTGGATACCTTGGAATTTTATGAGGGTGGAAGAGTGGGTTCCATTTATGTCACACAGGAGATGATTCGTAAGGAAGGCGCGTTGCCGGAGCACACAGAAGGTTTCGTGGATATAGTCCGTTCAATACAGGGCGTTGAGATTGCCATATTTTATTATGAGACTTCCGAAAACCGGTTTAAGATAAGTCTGCGATCGAAGGAAACGGTAGATGTGGAAAAAATTGCGGGCAGATTGGGAGGAGGAGGACACGTGAATGCCTCCGCCTGCAGAGTCGAAGGGGATATTAAAACAGTCAAGGGGAAAGTACTCGGCGCGATAAGAACACTGCATAACGCTTTATGAAAAGAAATTTGGCAAGATAAAGTTGATCCTGAAATCCTGTCAAGTTTTTAAAGATACGAAACTTATGATATGAATGGAGTGCTGATCATTGACAAACCGTCCGGCAAGACATCGTATGATGTTGTCCGCGATGTCAAAAAATTGCTCGGGACGAAAAAAGTCGGTCACGCGGGAACGCTTGATCCGCTGGCAACGGGAGTCCTCATCATTTGTGTAAATGAGGCTACCAAGCTCGCACAGTTCTTCTCGAATGATGATAAGGACTATCGTGCTACGATGCTTCTGGGCATCAGGACGGACACCCTTGACATAGAGGGTAAGGTGATAGAGCGCTGTGAACCCCGTCTTCAGGCAGGAGAAATAAAGGATGCGGTGGAAAGTTTTGCCGGTCGGATAGAACAGAGGGCCCCTAAATACTCTGCCGTTAAGTTCAAAGGCAAACCTCTCTATAAATGGACAAGATCGGGGGTTGACATTGAACCCCCCATGAGAGAGGTTGAATTATACCGTATAAATGTAGAAGAGGTAAAACTCCCCTATGTGACCTTCACCGTTTCCTGCTCTAAGGGTACCTATATACGGTCGCTGTGCGCCGATATCGGGAACAGGCTGAAATGCGGTGCCTGTCTGTCTGGTCTCAGGAGAACGAGAAGCGGTTGCTTCAGCGAGAAGGATGCCATATCACTTGAAAGTCTCGCTGAAGGGGAAAAGGCTGAGATCCTTAAAAAAAAACTTATTCCCATAGCGGACGGGCTGCCCGGCATCTGCAATATTGTTGTTGATCAGGATATGGCAGACAGAATAAGAAAAGGACACCAGCCCGATCAGGGCATCCTCGCGGATAAAAACATTCATTTACCGGAGAGCGGCGCTCTGGTAAAATTAGTTACAAAAGACAGTACACTCATCGCTGTCGCAAAAACGCTTTTCTCTCCGGAGAAAGTTTCCCTGTTGAGTGACAAAGAGCAAATAGTTAAAATTTTAAGGGTATTCAATTAAAAAACCGAAATGTATAAGGGAGGATAAATAACTGTGTTAGATGAAGGAAGAAAGAAGGAGATAATAACTGATTTTCAGACTCATGAGGGTGATACGGGGTCTCCGGAAGTTCAGGTTGCGCTTATGACCGGAAGGATAACGTATCTGACTGAGCACTTCAAAACCCACAAGAAGGACCATCATTCCCGGAGGGGACTTTTGAAGCTTGTCGGACAGAGAAGAAGCATGCTCGATTATCTTAAGAAAAAAGATGTCGAAAGATACCGAGAACTTATAAAGCGCCTCGGACTGAGAAGGTAAATAAACAACTACTCGGGTTGCCGGGTTTAAGGTTTACCGTTTAAGGCTTGGGCACAATAAAGATTGAGCGGATTGATGTTTGGAAAGTGACCTCTGTCTGCCGCTGAGCGGTCAGGTGTAAACTGACACGAAGGGTGTACAGGCTGACAAAAAGCCGATTTTCCTGAAATAGCCTCGAACCTTGAGTAAACTAAATAAAGGAGTAAATAATAGTATGAGTGAAATATTTAAAACTACTTTTGCGGGGAGAGAGATATCCGTAAAGACAAACTACCTCGCCGGCCAGGCTGATGGTTCAGCCCTTGTTACATATGGTGACACAGTTGTTCTCGTAACGGCGGTATCCCTCAAAGCGAAGAGAGAGGGACTGGATTTTTTGCCCCTGACGGTAGATTATCAGGAAAAGACCTTTGCCGCGGGCAAGATCCCCGGAGGATTTTTCAAGAGAGAGGGGCGTCTAAACGAGAAGGAAATCCTTACGTCAAGAATTATTGACAGATCGATACGCCCCCTTTTCCCCGAGGGATATTTTCATGAAACACAGGTAATAGCAACCGTGCTTTCAGTAGATAACGAAAATGGTTCCGACGTAGCGGCGATGCTTGGAACCTCTGTGGCTCTTGGCATGTCCAACATACCATTCAAGGGCCCCATCGCGGGAGTGAGAGTGGGAAGACTGGACGGAAAACTGACTTGTAACCCTCCCACAGAAGAAATGGCCGAAAGCGATCTTGACATGTTCCTTGTTGGGAGAAAAGTACCTTCCGCTGATGGGAAGAGAGACTTTGATATCAATCTAATCATGCTGGAGGGCGGAGCCTGGGAAATCCCTGAGGATGAAATACTTGATGCCATCAGTTTCGGGCTGGAATCAATGAGACCATCCATTGAACTCCAGGATAATATCTGCCAGGCTGTCGGCAAGACAAAGAGGGAAGTTGAACCGGTTGTGATCGAAGAAGACCTCAGACAAAGGGTCAAAGATATTGTCTATGCCGGACTCCAGGATGCCTATCTTGAGGGAAGAAAACTGGAGAGATATGCGAAGATAGGTGAGATAAAAAAGAAGATGGTGGAAGAACTCAGCAGTGATGATGCCGGGCTTGATCCTCATGCAAAAACGATCTTTGAAGAACTGGAGAGAGAGATCATCCGTAACATGATACTGGTGGATAAACGAAGGATAGGCGGCAGATCCAGCAGGGATATCAGGACTATTACGTCCGAAGTCGGTATCCTTCCCAGGGTACACGGCTCCGGGCTGTTCACAAGAGGCGAGACTCAGGCTCTTGTTGCACTTACACTGGGAACATCTTCGGATGAACAGCGACTGGATTTCATAGACGGGGAAGAGATGAGAACTTTCATGCTTCACTACAATTTCCCCCCCTTCTCTGTGGGAGAGGCCAGGTTCATGAGAGGCCCCGGAAGGAGAGAGATAGGGCACGGAACCCTCGCCAGGAGAGCGCTGGTTCCCGTCCTCCCCTCACATGAAGAATTTCCCTATACCATCCGGCTGGTTTCCGAGGTGTTAGCCTCAAATGGTTCATCCTCCATGGCAACAGTATGTGGAGGCTCCCTCTCGCTGATGGACGCCGGCGTTCCGGTCAAAGATACCGTTGCGGGCATTGCAATGGGGCTTTTGAAGGAAGGTGACGAAGTCGTAATCCTTTCGGATATTCTCGGTGATGAGGATCATGCGGGAGATATGGACTTCAAGGTATGTGGCACAAAGAAGGGTATAACTGCCCTGCAGATGGATATAAAAGTTGACAGGCTTGCAGAGAATATACTGAAAGATGCCCTGTATCAGGCCAGGGAAGGCAGAAATTTCATTATTGACAAACTTAATGAAACTATGTCCGCCCCCAGGGAAGATCTTTCTCCATACGCTCCGAGAATTACCACTATGACGGTAAAACAGGAGAAGATAAGAGACGTCATAGGTACCGGAGGAAAGAATATAAGACACATTATAAGCGAAACAGGTGTGTCGATGAACGTGGACGATGATGGCACAGTCACCATTGCCTCCAGTGATGCACAGGCGTCG
>JAUXBI010000127.1 GCA_030619435.1 Syntrophaceae bacterium | reverse complement strand
GGGTCATCTAACATGGATACCGCTCTTGCCATCATCATATTCAGGCTGGGGCTTTCTACCTCGAATCCAAACTCTTTACAGGCTAGTTCCACCTCCGCCAATTCCGAATATTCCACTCATACAACCGGCAAACAATCCTATGAGAAAGAAGATTATGATTTGATCCAGTGTCATGAAAAACATCCTTATCTTTCTCTAATTCCGACAAGTCGGGACAAAATCTCCTTTGATTTCCACCACTACAGAATCGGGTGGGGAGGCAATCCACAGACTTGTTGAAAAGCATGTTGATAACCCTGTTGATAAAACTTGCAAGTGCTTTAGAATCTCCTACTTACACCAGATTGCCCGCAAGATAAGCATCCAATTATATGCAATGGTATCACTTGGTTAGCACTTAATATTCTGATTTTAACTGCTTAGCAATCAACGGGAACATAAATATAAACACAACCTGAGAAAGCGGCTCGGAATATGGGTTATGTTACGCCGTATAATCATTCATTTTATCCCCTTTTGGAGGCATTCCCGCCGGGATTTTACCTCTTCGGTTTCAAGGTGAAGACAAGAAGAGAGATAAAGATCAGCAGAATAATATTCAAGCGCCACGCATCGTCGTATGAACCGGTCTTATCGTAAATTATCCCCCCCAGCACAGGGCCCAGACTCCCTCCGATACCGGCTGTAAAAAATACCAGCAACCCGAAGGCCGATCCCAGCATGTCCCTGCCGAATCTGTCGGAAAGCAGTACCGGCATCATGGGCGCTATGGAACCATATCCGAAACCGTAGACAAGGGCGTACGCATACAGCATTCCGGCGGTCTCTGTGTTCAGCAGAATAAACATCCCTGATGCCATTATAAGATACCCTAACAGAGCCGAATATTTGGGATCACGGATATGATCACTGAACCACCCGAAAAAGAATCTCCCGAATATACTCGCGACACCTATAGCGCCCAGAGAAGAAGCGGCGGCTATCCTGCCTATGTTGTTGTCGACCGCGTAGGAAACCTGATGCACAAACACCATTGCCTGTGCCATAATCGCGCTACCGAAACAGATTACAAGCACCCAGAAACGATAATCCCTGAGGACAGTTGCGGAAGATGCATGAAAAATATCTGTTTTTTGTTCAAGCGGTACTATCCCCGGCCGATCGCCATCCGGCAAAAGGTTGTATTCCTCAGGCCTGGATCTTCCCATCAGGACCTGAGAAACAAGCACACCCACAATCAGCACCAGTACCCCTAGAAACATAAAACCAATGCGCCAGTGGTAGTGTTTGACTATATAACCCGCCACGGGCGTTAATGCCATCGTGCCAAGGCCAATCCCTATAGACGCAACACCTATGGCCAGTCCTCTCCGCCTTACAAACCACTTTCCGACAGAGGAACCACTTACAACCATGCCTATCCCGGCGGACCCTATACCGCACAAAACCCCATAAGTCAGATACAACTGGCCCGGCGTACGGACAAAGCCTGTCGCGATAAAACCGAGCGCGGTGATGCATGCCCCGATTGTCATTATCCACCTGGGAGCCATCCTGTCGAGCAGTCGCCCGCTGACCAGACCGCCCACTGCGTACATCAGTATATTTATTGAGAATCCAAGGGATATGGCCGACATCTGCCACTGACTATCCACAAACATAGGATGCACAAATATTCCGAAGCAATATCTGGCACCATAGCTCACTCCCAGGATAAGAAATGCTCCAGTGACAACAAACCAGCCCCAGTATATATTTTTCAGCTTCTCAATAACCATTACATAGCAATCCCTGCTTTTTACAAGTTCACCAAATTGTGATATCTATGCCGTCTAATAACACCGGACGGGATACAGTACAACATATGGCACAGACCCGAAAGCGCTACTCCACCTCCAGAAAAACGAAATATAATTACCACCATTCACGGAGAAGAAGCAAGAGAACTCATCAGGAGAACCGTGCGGTGGTGAAGCCGCAGGCCGCTCCGGTGTTAGAGAAGGTATTTTCCCGCATCGGGAAACCCGACCCCGCGCCATTCAGAGCCGATCCCTTTCAATCAGATGCTCTCCAGGCCATACAGAGGACCGACTGTCTCGTGACAGCTCCTACCGGGGCGGGAAAGACATGGATTGCCGAAAAAGCCATCCAATCCATCTATGAGAAGGGTGGCCGTTGCTGGTATGCCTCTCCGCTGAAGGCGCTTACTAATTCAAAGCGGGTTGAGTTTGGAGAAACCTTCGGAAATGAAAATGTGGGCATTCTTACAGGTGACGCAAAGGAGAACTCAGATGCCCCCATAATCGTGGGCACAACCGAAATCCTGAGGAACAAGCTCTATGAGGCCATGCGCGGAAGTGAAAATCTTGATTATGATCTTGTCATACTGGACGAGGCTCATTTCCTGGGGGATAAAGACAGGGGCGTGGTATGGGAAGAGATAATGATCTACCTCCCAACCAGGATAAATATGCTTATGCTGTCCGCCACTATTGGAAACAGCCGGGAAATCGCGGAATGGCTGAGCTTGCTGCGAAACAAGGAATGTGTTGTTATAGAAGACAGTGAAAGGCCTGTCCCCCTTTACCCCCTGTTTCTCCATCCTCCGGAAAAGATAACTCCTCTTTTGAATGGAAGCAGATTGAATGACGCCGCTACCTCCTGGCTTGAAAAAAACAAAAGCAGGCGTTCCTTCAGGGGCAAACTGCCCCCATTTGACACAATCATAGAGATTATGCGCGAGTTCAACCTGCTGCCGGCAATCTTCTTCCTGAAATCAAGGGGAGACTGCGATGCCGCGGTAAACCTCTGCAAACTCGCTTCGGATCGCGGCAACAACAGCCACTTCGAAAAAGATCTTAACGGAATACTGGAGCACCATCCCTACATGAAAAACCACAAACAGCTTAAAAGCCTCCGCTATTCAAGGGTTGGAGCACATCACGGAGGGCAACTGCCGGGATGGAAATCCGTTGTGGAAACCATGATGAAAGGGGAGCATCTTGACGCGGTATTTGCTACATCCACGGTGGCCGCCGGGGTAAATTTTCCCGCGAGAACAGTGGTACTGTTCAACTCAGACCAGTTTAACGGCCATGAATTTGTACCCCTGGATGCAACCGCTTTTCACCAGATGACCGGAAGAGCCGGAAGAAGGGGACAGGATAAAATAGGCTTTATGATGGCCTTCCCCGGAAAATTCATGGATCTCCTGCATATACGAAAACTCTATTTTTCGAGGCCGGAAAAAATAACGAGCCGTCTTCGAAGTGATTTCTCAATGACGCTGAATCTCCTGTTATCCCATACCCCTGAGGGAATCAGGGATATCTTCGAAAGATCGTTCGCGGATTATCAGCACAGAAAGAAAAAGGGCAAAACAACCCTCTGGGAAGATTTCAGCAGGCACTTCGATTTTCTGAAAGCGGAAGGCTTTGTGGATGAAGAAAACCGTCTTACAGAAGACGGTGTCTGGACCTCACAGCTCAGATTGGACCAGCCCCTCCTGATCGCGCAATGTCTGAGGGATGATGCCTTTCCATACGAGAACGAAGCCCTTCTCGCCGCTGCTATCGCGCCATTCGCGTATGACAGGAGCTATAATATCACTATAAGCAGAGCTTCACTACCGAAACGGTTAAGGAAGGCCGTTGACAGGGTCTACAAATCCGCGGAACCCTTGTCGAAAAGGATGACGGCTGCCGGATTTGACACGGCTCCCCTCCCCCTCTGGACTTCCGCTGCTATCTACAGCTGGGCCATCGGAACAGAATGGGACCACATAGTTCAGAGAACAAAGATAGCGGACGGCGACTTTGCCATGCTGATATCAAGAACGGCGGACAGTCTCAATCAGATAGCATCTCTCAAGGATACTCACCCGCAGACAGCTTCCCTTGCCGCTACGGCAAGAAGGGCTATCCTGAGAGAGCCGGTTGTATTCGATTGAGGCATCAGTTTTTCTCTCATTCTGACTTTCGTAAGAGAAAGCCGATTTATTGTATTGGCTCAATTTATTGTTGACAGAGCGGCGGATAAAGATATATAAGCGGCAATTCATTTTCAATGACTTCGAAATGCGTCCCCATCGTCTAGTGGCCTAGGACACCGGCTTTTCACGCCGGCAGCCGGGGTTCGACTCCCCGTGGGGACGCCAATAATAAACAAAAGGGGTTACGATAAATTCGCAACCCCTTTTGTTTTGCCTGATTTTCGATTTCCAACCCCGGTTCCAACCCCCGGCCCTGATTTCAGCCCTTAAAGATTTTATTGGTGTTACCTGATAACGAGAACAGGGGTTTTTGCCTTCCTTATTATCTTTTCCGAAACGGATCCGAGAAACATCTCTGCAATGTTACTCATGCCATGAGAACCGATAACAATAGCGGAAACCTTTTCTTCTTCTTCCACTCTCAATATCTCCATAAAGGGGACCGCCCGGTTGATTATTATTTTGATCTTGAAACCCTTTTTTCTCAAGCTCTCTTCTATCGGTGTTACCTCGGCCATTGCTCTTTCTTCCAGATTCTTCTCGATCTCCAGAATGTCTTTTGTGGCGTATCTGGCTATGGCGTCAAAGCTCCCCTTATCGATAACATGAAGTATTACCACTTCTCTCGCGCCGGCATCCTTCAGACGAACAATAAAATCCAGGGCTTTGTGCGCCACATCCGAAAAATCGGTTGGATACAGTATTTTTTTAAACATAGCAGTTCCTCCTTCCAAGGTTGATGGGCTCGCAGATGGTCAGCCACATATAGCAAAAGCTGACCCCATGTTCCCCTTTATTGCTTTTACGGTCAAGATAAAAATCCCCGCAAGAGAGACATGGAATCTACAGCTGTCTGCGGCCTTTCAGTCCATTAAGATATGCCATATCAACGCTCACGGTCTGTTTCATCATCTGCAATATTTCTTGACATATAACTGCAATGGCGTTAATCGCTTGCACAGGTAATAGGGGTGACAAGCCGGAAAAGCTCATATCTAACAGCTGAGAGCAAGAAATAGAAAAACGTCGCAACCTGAATTTTTACACGAACACTCAAAGAGTAAAACTATGAATACAAGCCTCCGGGAAATCTATGATGAGTTTGCTGAGACCTATGATAAAAACAGGGGGCTCTTTGACATGACAGAAGTCTTCGATTCTTTTTATGAACGTTTAGAGATAAAAAAGGGAAGATTGCTTGATATGGGATGTGGTGCGGGAGAACCGTTTCCTCAATTCTTTATTGATCGCGGCTGGATGGTTACAGGCGTGGATTTTTCTAAACGAATGCTTGAGCTGGCGTCTGAATATGTTCCGGAAATGAAAACCATTTGCGCTGATATGCGTGAGGTGGAATTCGGGCCAGACCGGTTTGAAGCAATCACGGCGACTTACAGCCTGTTTCATATTCCAAGTAATGACCAGACGG
>JAUXBI010000195.1 GCA_030619435.1 Syntrophaceae bacterium | reverse complement strand
AGCGGCCACATTCAGGGTGCCCCTGATCTTGTTGATAACCAGTGTCGCAAGGGCTTCGCCTTCGATATCTTCCGCTACAATCAAGAGCGGTCTACCCATCTTGGCAATCTGCTCGAGAATGGGAAGAAGATCCTTCATGTTGCTTATCTTCTTATCATGGATCAGTATGAAAGGCTCTTCCATGACCGTTTCCATCTTTTCAGTATTGGTAACAAAGTAGGGGGAGAGATATCCTCTGTCAAACTGCATTCCCTCCACAACTTCCAGTTCCGTCTCCAGGCCTTTTGCCTCTTCCACCGTGATAACGCCTTCCTTGCCTACCTTACCCATAGCCTCGGCGATGATATTACCTATCGTTTCATCGTTATTGGCGGAAATTGTTCCAACCTGAGCTATCTCCTTCTGGTCCTTCGTGGGATTGCTCATCTTTTCAAGTTCCTTGACCACGACCTTCACAGCTGCTTCAATCCCTCTCTTGATGTCCATGGGATTACCACCGGCCGCAACAGACTTTACACCTTCTCTGTAGATAGCCTGCGCAAGGATCGTAGCCGTTGTCGTGCCGTCACCGGCCACATCGCTTGTCTTGCTGGCAACTTCCTTGACCATCTGAGCACCCATATCCTCGAACTTATCTTCCAGCTCTATTTCCTTGGCTACGGTAACACCATCTTTCGTAACGGTGGGTGCGCCGAAAGACCTTTCCAATATAACATTGCGTCCCTTGGGGCCGAGAGTCACCTTGACAGCATCGGCAAGTATATTAACGCCCTCGAGGATGGCCTTCCTGGCATCCTCATCGTATTTTAAAATCTTAGCTCCCATTAAATCTTCCTCCTTCTTATAATCAGATTGTTATTTTTCAATTACTCCGAGTATGTCTTCCTCACGCATTATAAGGTGTTCAACACCATCTATCTGGACTTCGGTTCCGGCATATTTACTGAACAACACCTTATCGCCGGCCTTCACATCCATCGTAAGCACCTTGCCATCATCCGTCTTCTTGCCGTTTCCAACAGCTATTATTTTCCCCTCCATGGGTTTCTCCTTGGCGCTGTCGGGGATAATGATTCCTCCCTTTGTCTTTTCCTCTTCGTCAAGACGTTTGACGATGATTCTGTCCTGTAATGGTCTTATCTTCATCCTTTTTATTCTCCTCCCTTAAACTTGTTTTTAAAGTTAAAATATTTTCTTGTGCTCTCAACAGAACATAAAATAAACATCAATCCAACCCTGTCAAGTGTCATCAGAAAAATTCATGCCTGTTTTATATCAACCGGCACCTCGCAAAGATCCCTGAATCTCTCCGCATCCCTTACGGAACCGACGATATCACCATAATGGATGGGAATGGCTGTTTCGGGTTTTATCATATTGACTGCGAGGGCGGCCTCTTCGGCGTTCATCGTGTATGTTCCGCCGACGGGCACTATCACGATATCCGCGCTTATGCTTTTCATTTCAGGTATGAGATCTGTGTCGCCACAATAGTATATTCTCTTTCCCATCACAGTCACCACAAAACCGAGCCAGTTATTTTCTTTCGGGTGAAAGGCCTTGTCAATATTATAGGAACTCACCGCCTCAACATCTATCGCCCCTATCCGGATCGCGTCACCCGGTTTGACTATCCTTACATCCCCCGAAAGTTCAGTGGCACAATCCTGCGTGGTGATAATAACGGTATCATTCTTCTGTATCTTTCCGATATCTTCAGGAGACAGGTGATCGTGATGACTGTGGCTGATCAGGATAAGATCCGCGCCCTTGGGATCTCTGAGTTTCCAGGGATCGATATAGATCACCTTTTCCCCATCTATCCTGATAGTTGAATGACCGAGCCAGAATATATTCTCCAACATGGCGATACTTCCTGTAAGTTTTGGGTTCAAGAATTTTTAAATTGTTGAGTTTTTGTAGCTACTCAAGTTGTTTAGACTGACTACTCGAGTAGTTACGAGTTTTTTACAAAACCGTCAACTGTAAACCGCGAACTGTGATGTGAACCGTTACCTCTTCCCTATATGCAATATACCCTTTGTAATATTACACAGATGGTCGGTAAGCCTCTCAATGGCCATTAGCACATCCGAATAGACAAGACCTGCGTCGCTTATACAGTCACCCCTTTCAAGCCTGTCGATATGATTAGATATGTTTTGTCTTACAAGAACATGTATCTCCCGGTTGATATTCAGCGTAATGGCAGCGGCGTTATGGTCATCTCTTTCTATGGCCTTATTTGTCTGCCGCATCAAAGCATGTGTTTTTTCAAAAAGTTTTTTGAGCTCCACATTTGCATGGTCGGAAAATTTCAGGTCATGTTCATACCCTCTCTGGGATGATTTCACGATATTCTCACAATAATCACCCACTCTTTCAAGATCGTTCACGCTGTGAAGCAACGCGGGGATCAGATTCCTCTCCCGGTCGGACAGTTGTTCCTTGGTAATTTTGATCAGATACTCGGTAATATTCTTCTGCATCTCGTCAACAGAATCTTCATCAAGGGCTATCTCATTTCTGAGTCTATGGTTGTAGGTGATAATACACTTCTCTGCTTTTTCCAACATCTCCTGGCATATATTCAGCATTACAACCATCTCCTTGATGACCGCCTTAATCGCCAGGTTGGGTGTTATGAACAGATTCGCATCGAGATGTTTCGTTTCCTGCTTTTTGTAATCTGTTCCGGGTATTATCTTGTCCAGAAGCTTAACAAAAAGAGGCACAAACGGCAGGAAGATCAGCGCATTGACTATATTGAATATAGTGTGGGTGTTGGCAATCTGTCTGGCCAGGTCGCCGGAGGTCATCGGGATATACTGCAGATAAAGAGGAATAAAGGGCAACATGATCAGAGTTCCTGCTATGTTAAAGAAAGAGTGACCAAGGGCAAGCCTTTTGCTGGACAGATTGCCCCCAATGCTGGCGATACCCGCAGTAACACATGTGCCGATATTAACCCCGAAAACCAGGTAAACCGACGACGGAAGATCCAGCAACCCGGCTGTCGCGAATGCTATGATCATTCCGGTGGTTGTGCTGCTGCTCTGTAATACAGCCGTCACAATCATCCCCGTCAATATCCCGAGAAAAGGGCTGGCGCCAAAGCGTACAAAGATGTTTCTTATTACATCATCATCAGCCAGAGGTTTGACTGCCGAACTCATCATTGCAAGCCCTAGAAATAACAATCCGAAACTGAGGAGCGCCAGTCCCCTGTTTTTGTTTTTGTCCTTCTTTGCGGAAAGAAAGACCGCGGTGCCTGCAAACACAAACAGGGGCGCTACTGCGGTAAACTTGAAGGCGATCAGCTGTGCGGTAACCGTGGTGCCCACATTGGCTCCGATCATGATCGCAAGAGCCGCCGCCAGAGGAATAAACCCTGCATTCAGAAACCCTATGATGATGACCGAAGTTGCGCTCGAGCTTTGTATCACCGCTGTGACAAAAGCGCCCATCATTGTCGCCCTGAGCCTGCCCGACGTTATCTTCTCAAGCATTGCCCTCAGCAGCCCCTGGGACAATTTCTTCAGGGAATCACTCAGGAGATACATCCCGAATATAAACAGCCCCAAGCCACCGATCACTCCTGAAATAATTTTAAAGTCCATAAGTTCCCCAAGACCAGTGGGGACAGGTTTAAACCTGTCCCCGATTATTTATCCTCAACAGACGCCGCGTCCAGCGTGTTCCTGAGCAGCATAGCGATCGT
>JAUXBI010000230.1 GCA_030619435.1 Syntrophaceae bacterium | reverse complement strand
TATTTTCTATCTGCCTGGCTCCTCCACAACGGCTTGCACCCATTTTTATCTCCTGCGGCAGGGCGAGACACCTTTTTAGAAATTTCATATCCTTCCTGAAATGTATTTCGTAGAGAGCGGCTATTCCTTTTCTGTGTGTCATCGCCGCCTTTTCCATATTTCTGAAGAGGCGTATGGCTATGTTGCCGTCGTCACCTTTTTCCAGCGCCGGGTACGCCAAGCCCTCATCCCCGTCTTTACCTTTCAGGACAATGCTTTCAGGAAGGTCCGCAAAGTTCCATGAGGTTATCCCCTCCTTCTCCCATTGTTGTTTTGCCGTCTTCAGTGCAAAGGATTCCCTGCCATCGGGAATATCTTTCCGCAGCAGGCGGATATCACGGCCGGAACGTATTTCCTCCCCCTTTTCGTTCACGATGGAAAAACGCATCTTCAAATAATCCGGGATGTTTTCCACCGGCCATGCCGCTGCTGGAATACTGATATTAAATCTCGCGTGTATGAACCGTGCCAGGGATGTGATAAGTGAACCGCCTTCGTTTTTAATATCGCGCAGTATGGTGTCCACTGTCTGTCCTATGGGCACAAGTTTTTTTCTGTATTCTTTGGGCAAACCTTTTATAAGGGCCGTTATCTTTTCTCTGAGAAGGGCAGGTATCTGCCAGTCTGCTGATTCCAGAGGGAGCATCGGGGCGACATCGGAGGGAATATGTACCGTCACTCCATCGTTCTCTTCACCGGGATTAAAATGGTATGAACAGGACAGATCTCTGTCCATTAATATGATTTCATCCGGATAGGCGGAAAGCTCTTCTTCCGGATGGTATCCCATGATGTCTTCTCTGCTCATCCGGAGAAAATCATCTGTGCCCCTGTCTTTTATAAGTTTTTTCAAGGTCCTGGTGTTGTAAGCGATGCCGATACGCTCCTCGTAGAATTCGGTGAGGACATCCTCGCTTACCAGGATATTTCTCCTGCGTATCTTGTCTTCCATTTCGGCTACTTCTTCGGTCAGATTCAGGTTATGTCTCAGGAAGGGGAGGGGGTTCCTGATATTTCCCTCCACGAGGGCGCTTCGGATGAATATCCCGGTGGACTCAACAGGATCTATACGGCCGTATGAGACGGGCCTTCCCGGTACTATGATCAGGCCGTAGAGCTTTACCTGCTCGTGTGCGACTACTTCGCCCCGATTCTTTTCCCAGTGTGGTTCCAGGTAGTTACGGCGACAGAGATCGCCCCCTGTCTCTTCCAGCCATTCGGGATTTATGACGGCATTGATCCGGGCGAATATTCTTGATGTCTCCACTATTTCCGCCGAGACTATCCAGTTCCCGCCGTGGTTGAAGAGCCCCGAACCGGGAAAGATCATCACCTCTTTCCCCTTTGCCATCAGATATATATTCTTTTCCTTCTTTACGCCTATGCTTGAAATATAACCGCCGAGAATGGCCTTATGTATGCCTTCGTACAGAGACTCTCCCTGCAGCGTTTTTTTTGTCTTTTTGTACCCGGTTTCTTTCAGGATGTTTGATATCTGTTCATATACATCCCGCCATTCTCTCATCTTCCTGTATGACAGGAAATGTTCCCTGCAGAATCTGCGCATCCGGTTTTGTGTCTTCAGCTCTTTGCGGATATCATGATACCTGTTCCAGATATTCAGGAGTGTTATAAAATCAGATGTGGGATTTACGAAGGGTTTGTGCATTCTGTCGGCATCCTGTTCTTTTTCAAGGGGCCGTTCTCTCGGGTCCTGGATGGAAAGGGCGGAGGCTATAATAATCACTTCCTCCATGCACCCGTACCTTTCGGCATCTATGATCATGCGTGAAAGCCTGGGATCTATCGGCAGACGCGACATGGCAGTTCCCTTGCCTGTCAGGAAGATTTTTTTGCCCTCTGACCGGATGGCACCCAGTTCCCGGAGCAGGGCGAATCCGTCCCTGATATTTCCCGGAGACGGCGAATCTATAAAGGGAAATGAAGAAATATTGCCCATTCCCAGGGCGATCATTCTAAGTATAACCTCTGCCAGGTTGGAGCGGAGTATCTCCGGAGGGATGAAGAAAGGACGTTTCTCGTAATCTTCTTTCATGTAAAGACGGACGCATACACCGTCCTGCACTCGCCCGCACCGCCCCTTTCTCTGGATGGCATTGCTTTTTGATATGATCTTTATGGGGAGTCTTCTGGTTCTTGTGCCGGGGTTATATTCGGATATTCTTGCGAGGCCGGTATCAATTACATAGCGGATTCCGGGGATGGTAATGGAGGTCTCGGCCACGTTGGTAGCCACAACAATCTTTCTTTTTCTTGTTCGCGCAAATACGCGATGCTGTTCGGAAGACGACAGACGTCCGAACAGGGGAAGCACAGTTGCATTGCGATCTTTGCCTGAAGTGAGGATGCCGCATGTATCCACGATATCCTGTTGTGTCGGCATAAAGATGAGGATATCTCCGGGTCCTTCTTTGCTCAGTTCATCCACTACCCTGACGGCCGCGTCCACATGAGATGTTTCACTGTCTTCTCCCATCTTCGGATCAACAGGCCGGTACCGGACTTCCACAGGATACATCCGTCCCGACACCTCTATTATGGGTGCATTATCAAACGCCTTTGAGAATTTCTCCGGGTCTATGGTCGCGGATGTTATTATAAGCTTCAGATCACTTCTCCTGCCCAGAAGTCTTTTGAGAATACCCAGAATAAAATCTATATTCGTGCTTCTCTCATGCGCTTCGTCAATAATCAGAGTATCGTACCTGTTCAGATAGGGATCTGACTGCGTTTCCATGAGGAGGACACCATCGGT
>JAUXBI010000038.1 GCA_030619435.1 Syntrophaceae bacterium | reverse complement strand
TTGAGGGAATATTTGGAAAGCTACGGATTTCAGATACTGACCCTTGAAGACGGTTCCTCCGTACTGAAAACGCTCAAAATCGAGTCGCCTGATATCGTTATATTAGATATCATGTTGCCGAAAAAGGACGGGCTGGAAGTGCTGAAAGATATCCGGACGGAATTTGACGTGCCCGTTATCATGCTCACGGCAAAGGGAGAGGACGCGGACAGGATTGTTGGCCTGGAGCTCGGAGCGGACGACTACCTTTCCAAACCCTTTAATCCAAGGGAACTGTTAGCCAGGATCAAGGCAGTACTTCGAAGACTCCTGCCACATGACAAAGGCAAGTCTGGAAAAAGTAAAAAAATGTTTATCGAGGCGGGTGGCCTGAAGTTAAACAAGGCAAAACATACTCTGTTAGTTGAAGACAGAGAAATGGATTTATCCGCAACCGAATATAAGCTCCTTGAGGCTCTTATGGAGCATCCCAATACCGTATTGAGTAGGGATGAACTCTTAAATCTTGCCAGGGGCAGGGATTTTATGGCCTTTGATAGAAGCATAGATGTTCACATCAGCAAATTGAGGGCTAAACTGAATGCCTATCCTCACTTACGGGAGCGGATCAAAACAGTGTGGGGAACAGGGTATATGTTTGAGGACACTAAATGAGACCTGGAAGGCTTTATATCAAGATATTCATATCCTTTATCCTGGTTCTAATTGTAACGGAAGCATTGATTTTCGGTCTTTTTGTCTTTTCCGTCGGAAGAGGCTTTCGCTCCCGGTTTGAGCAATACACAGGGGCCCAGGTCCTGATAGCAAAAGAAATGGTTGAAGAAAAAATCAGATCAAGGCCTGAAACTGACCCCTCTGAAAATAAATCTTTGAAAGATTTTGTTTCGCGCCTCGGACAGGGTTATGGGGCGAAGGTCTGGTTAACCGGTGAAGATGGTGCCCCCATTTTGAAGTCCTTTCCGGGGGATGTTTCGGATGAAATTGCATTGGCCTGTGAACAACGGGGAAAGGATATGGGAGATTTCAAGATGTACCGGGAGTTTAAAAGGGGACATATATTCTACATCGAGACACCAGTAGAAGTCCAGAAAGACCGGTTGGGCAGTCTGCATATTCTTTTTGAAAAGATGGAAGCACCTTATCCCGAAGCGGGGTTCGCATTGGGGCTTATCGGAATAGGTGTTGTTATCGCCCTGCTGATAATTCCCGTTTCAAGACGCATCACCGAACCGGTTAAACAGCTTAAGGCCTCGGCAGTTCGAATAGCTGAAGGAGATCTGTCCCACAGGGCCACAGTGAAAAGCAAAGACGAAATCGGAGAATTAGGTCGTTCTTTCAACCATATGGCCGAAAAACAGGAAAAGATGATTCGGGGCGGCAGAGAGCTTACGGCAAACATATCACATGAGCTCAGGAGTCCCCTTGCAAGGATACGCATTGCTGAGGAGCTTCTCAAGGAGAAATGGGAACGTGGAGACTATAAGGATCTGGAAAAGCACCTTGATGGCATCAGGGAAGATATCGAGGTGCTTGATCATCGCATCGGCAGCATACTTGTTCTGTCAAAACTTGATATTCATGAAGAACCGCTGAAGCTTGAACCCTTAAACCTGTCTGGTCTTATAGATGGGCTTGTCAAACGGCTCGAGCCTGTCATTAACCGAAAGGGTTTGCACCTTATGACGGAACTGTCGTGCGATTCTCCTGTGATGGGGAACATGGATGGCCTTAAGACGGCCCTGTCGAACATTCTCGATAATGCCGTAAAATTTACGGCGGAAAAAGGCCATGTGATTATTAAAATGTATTCTGAAAACGAGTTTTTAAGAATAAGCATCACAAATTCGTTTGAGGAACTTTCAGCAGAGGACCTGGCCAGGATATTTGAACCCTTCTTCAGGACCGAACAATCCCCCGCGGGCGGCTCAGGACTTGGTCTGGCAATTGCGAAAAAAATCATGGAAAAACACGGTGGAAGTATTAAAGCAAGCAGCTCTGAGAAGGGATTCCAAATCGAAGTAGCTCTTCCCATAGCAGGGAAATGTTAGGATTTCCGAAAACCCCACGGATTGACGCATAGATTGCGGAAAAGCACCATTTTTGGATGGAAACTACATATGTATCGGCTGACCATCCACCGCACGCATCTGTTCCATCACCACCTCGGACATGGTCGGGTGCGCGTGGATCATCTCTGCAATCTTTTCGGGCAACAATCCGGCGGTTTTGGCCAGAAGGATCTCATGGATCAGTTCTGTGGCATCATGCCCCACAATATGGGCGCCTAAAATCTCATGTGTCTCCGGATCATAGAGGGTTTTCACCATACCTTCAGTTTTGCCGATTGCAACAGATTTACCCACTCCCCTGTACGGATAGATCGCCTTTTTATAGGGAATATTCTGCTCTTTTGCCTGATCTTCTCTAAGACCAAAGCTTGCCAGCTGCGGCTCACAATAAATAGCTGACGGTATCTCATCCAGATTAATTCGAGGCTGAGGTCTACGCCCGGCAATATACTCACCGACAATCTCACCTTCCTTTGAAGCCACATGGGCCAGAAGCGGGGTTTTCACCACATCGCCGATGGCATACACTCCCTCGACCTGTGTCTGGTAGTAATCGCCCACCGGGATATAGCCTCTCTCGGTTTTCAGTCCGATATTTTCAAGACCTATTTTATCGGTATTCGGGGTTCGCCCGAACACACATAAAACTTTTTCCGCTTCTATTTTCTTTGAGTTGCCATCTTTTTCCGTAAGAGTAACCACCACTTTTCCGGATGTCTTCTCCAGGAAATCCGCCCGCGCCCCGGTAATTACATCGATGCCGTTATCCTTAAAGGATCTTTCGAGGACAGCCGCTGACCTTGCATCTTCAAACGGCAGAATATGTTTCTCCAACTCTATCAGCTGTACCTCTACGCCGAATGTGTTCATGATATAGGCAAACTCGCATCCGATGGCACCCGCTCCAAGTATAATCAGACTATCGGGCAGTTCTTTGAGAGAAAGGATTCCACTCGAAGAAAGAACCTGTTTTTCATCAAACTCGAACCCCTTTATCTGCGAAGGGCGAGATCCCGTGGCAATTACAATGTTTTTCCCTGTGATTTCAGTTTTATCTTCAAGGATCACACTGTTCTTTGAAACAATTCCGGCTGTTCCCCGGATATAATCAACCTTGTTTTTTTTCAGTAGATACCCAACACCTTTAATCAAAGGCTGGACGGCTGCCCTGGATTGATCCTGCACATATCCGTAATTAAACTTTTTAGAATCGACGGTAATCCCCATCTTTTCCAGCTCAAGACGAGAATGAAAAATACCGGCATGGTGAATGAGGTTTTTCGTCGGGATACATCCCCAGCTCACGCAAACACCGCCAGGGTTGTCTTTTTCAATAACACATGCCTTCAGACCTAACTGACCGGCTCTGATACCGGCAACATATCCACCCGGACCAGCCCCTATTATTACCACATCATATTCGTACGCTTTTCCCATTGTTATAACTCCGGTTCTATTTTTTCGCTCTCAATTGTAAAAAAGGGGGGCCTTTCCGGATGGAAAACAGGTAATTGCTATACTTCGAGCGTCCCTATCAGATTGTTTATGTCATTGATGCCTTTTTCCGACATGTATTTTCTCATATCATCAATGATATCGACAGTTACGCCAGGGTTGATGAAATTCGCCGTTCCCACCTGGACTGCTTTTGCACCCACAATGAGAAATTCGAGAGCGTCTCGGGCGTTCATTATCCCGCCTACACCTATAACCGGTATGGAAACCGTATTCACCACTTCCCACACCATCCGCAGCGCAACCGGTTTTATCGCCGGGCCGGACAGGCCGCCTGTAACATTTTCCAGATGAGGCACCTTCTTCTCTATATCTACCGACATCCCTGTAATCGTGTTGATGAGAGAAAGAGCGTCAGCGCCGGCGGCTTCAGTCGCTCTCGCAATCTCTGTTATATCTGTTACATTCGGGGTAAGCTTCACAATAACGGGAAGACGGGAGACGTTCTTCACGGCCCTCGTAACCTCTCCGGCAAGGACCGGATCGGAGCCGAAAGCGACCCCTCCCCTCTTGACATTGGGACAGGATATGTTTACCTCAAGCGCGTCCACACCCTCGGCATCGTTGAGAATTTCCGCGACATTCGCGTAATCCTCGATGGTTTCGCCAAATATATTCGCTACTACCGCTGAATCAATCCTGCGAAGCCGGGGCAGTTTGTCATCAATGAATGCTCTTACACCTACATTCTGAAGACCGACGGCGTTGAGCATTCCGGAGGCTGTTTCCATAATCCTAGGTGGCGGATTTCCATCTCTCGGCTTGAGGGATAATCCCTTGACAATAACAGCGCCCAGACGATTAAGATCAAGATAATCGGAATATTCCTCACCATAGCCAAATGTACCCGACGCAGTCATAACCGGGTTTTTCAGCGCCAGTCCTCCTATATCAACACCCATTTTCAATTTCATGTCACTATCCGTTATGTTCACTGTAGTCTACACTGCTGATATCAAACACTGGCCCTTCTTTGCAGACTCTTACCAGGCCGCCGCCCACATCACCGGATTTTATCTTCACAACACACCCGAGGCAAGCCCCGATACCGCATGCCATACGTTCTTCAAGAGAAACCTGGCAGGCAACCGGCCGACCCTTCAATAATTTGTTCAGGCTTCTGAGCATTGGATTAGGACCGCAGGAGTATATCCGGGAATCATTGTCCATGTAGAGTTCCATGTCGCGTCTGAAGAGCTCTGTTACCGAACCGGCATGTCCCCAGCTTCCATCATCTGTACTTATCTTCACAACAGAGCATATCCCTTCAATCCTGTCCAGACTCACAAGCGCTTCCAGACTTCCCGCTCCAATGTAGCAGACTATTTCCGCACCGTTAATGTCTCTCTCGCAACGCTCCGCCAGAAATGACAGGGGCGCTATACCGACTCCGCCGGCTATCAGCACTATTTTATCGCATTCCGAAGGGATATCAAATCCCTTCCCAAGCGGCCCCAGTATGTTCAGGATATCGCCCTCTCTCAGCCTGGAAAAGGCCTCCGTCCCCTTCCCCACAACCTTGTACAGGATCTCCAAAAACGTATTTTTACCGTGGGAGTATACCGAATAGATGCTGAATGGTCTGGAAAGAAAGGGCTGATCACAGCTTTTCATTCTCACCATGACAAATTGCCCCGGAAGAGATTCTCTGAAGGAATCGGACACCTTCAGAACCACCAGAAAATGTCCTCCGACTGTTTCCCTTTGAGAAAAGACTGTTGCGGAGATATAAGGTTTCATAATTTCCTAATTAGAAGTCCGCCCACATTATAAGAGCAGCCTCACCTGTATCGGTGTAGTAAAATGGCCTTGTCCCTTTTACCACAAAGCCAAATTTTTTGTATAACCCTAATGCGGCCTCGTTCGATCTTCTCACCTCCAGGACACCATAGCTGGCGCCTCTGCCGGAGGAAATGTTTATCATCCCTGAAAGAAGCTTCGAAGCTATACTGCGCCTCTTCCAGTCTTTATGTACGGCGAGATTCCTGAGGTGGATTTCGTCGTAAACTATCGCGAAACTTATATAACCGACAATTTGCCCCTCTACAAGTCCCACAAGATCATGGCAGAATGGATGCTTCATCTCCTCCAGAAACATGCCCTCTGACCAAGGCGTGGGAAAGGAGGCGCGCTCAATCGACAGGACATCCTCCATATCATCCACTATCATATCGCGCGTTTCAATATCTACAGCCGTATCTACTATACTTTTATCTTCCATTTAAAGAATCTTCATAATCGGAGTGGCGAAGAGAAGAAAACCCGCGAATACCGGGAACGGAAATGAAGAAGCGGCTGCATGAAAGGATCTTCGGAAAAGAAAATTTCATTGATAGAAGACACCGCGGATCAATCGCCAGCCTTTCTGTTTAATAGCTCACTGGCAAGATAGATGTTTTTTCTACCGTAATCCTTTATAAGATCGGCGGATTCGACAAGCTTCTTCTTTCTCCTCATATCCGGTATCTTGAGTAGCATGGGAAGATTTACACCGGTAATTACCTCCACCTTTCCCTCTTTCAAAAACGACAGGGAGATGTTTGAAGGTGTGCCGCCGAACAGATCCGTCATAATGAGCACACCGGATCCCGAGTCAGCTTTTTTTATGGCAACCGTGATCTCCTTTTTGACATCTTCCACGGCTTTTGTCGCGTCCACCGAAATGGGGACTACTCCCTCCATGTTACCCCTTATCATCTCGGCAGCCTTTATCAGTTCAAACCCGAGGTTACCGTGAGTTATAATCAGAACACCTATCATTTTTCCCCCAAAACAGCTTGATTCTCATTTCCGGACGAACAGTAAATAAATAACCTGCTATTGTCAAGGAAATCCATCCTTGACATGCCATCATACTTCAATCTATATTTTCAAAATCACATCCGGACAATGGACAATAGCTTACAATGAACACAAAAACAAAAAAAATCTGCCCGAACTGCGGCATGGAACTGGAATTCTATCATAATCCAACGCCCACCGTCGATATCATTATTGAGGTCGAGGGAGGGGGCATTATCCTGATAATGAGGAAAAATGAACCCATCGGCTGGGCAATCCCCGGCGGCTTTGTCGATTATGGAGAATCTCTGGAGGATGCGGCTATCAGGGAAGCAAGGGAAGAAACCTCCCTTGATGTGATGCTTACCGGCCAGTTGCACACATACTCAAAACCTGACAGAGACCCGCGCCAGCATACCATATCCACTGTCTTCACAGCCGGGGGACGCGGAACCCCAAGGGCCGCGGATGATGCCACGGACATAGGAATCTTTACGGAGGGCACCCTGCCCGGTTCTATCATGTTTGACCACAGGGAAATACTCTCAGACTATTTTCGCATGACCAGGAACAAGGGAAAACGCATTTAGATCACCCCTACCCTTCCCATATGCTCTTCCATAGCTCCAGCATAAATTCATAGGTCAGGCTTTCCATATCGACTGCGTTTACTTCCACCGGTTCTTCAAGAAAAGATGTGCCAGGGTCTATTCCCGCGTAAGAGAGCACAAAGTGACCATAATCATTGTAATTACCCTTATGGTAACTCTTTTCACAATCCATGGAACTGTCCGGATCAATTGAGAATATGCGGTAGTTGACCCCGTCATCTATGCACCCGTATATCTTTTCTCCCAGCTTCTCAATACTCACTAACCACATCCGTGTCTTCCCTCCCCACACAAACGTTTTACAGGTACAAAAACCGGACACTGCGAGCCCGGCCAGACCCGAGTATTCATACACTGCTCTACATGAAAGGTCAATTTGTTATCACGGCAGCCGGTCGGGCACTGATTGACAAAAAGATTCTCCACGGATATATAATCACCTGATTCACGCTATCCCCGATCAAGCCGGCAGAGTGTTACGAATAAAGATGGGATTGTTGTTCTATGAATTTAAAAAACAGCGCACTTATTCTTGAAGGCGGAGGCCTCAGAGGAGTTTATACCTCGGGCGCTCTTCGCTTCTTTATGGATCAGGGACTCTTCCTTCCCTACGTGATCGGCGTTTCCATGGGGGCATGTAACGCGGCGAACTATGTTTCCCGTCAGCCCGAAAGAAACCGGATCGTCAATATCGGGTTTGTTAACGATTCCCGCTATCTCAGCTATCTCCGCCTGTTGGCGGGTGGCGAACTTTTCGGCATGAAGTTCATTTTTGATACGATTCCCAATTCTCTGATCCCCTTCGATTATCAGACTTTCAGGGAAAGCGACACAAAGTGTATCACCGTCGTTACGAACTGCAAAACCGGCGAACCGCTCTATTTTGATAAAAGCGAACTCGGAGAGGACTACCTCTCAATATTCCAGGCATCCACCTGTTTGCCCTTTATATCGAAACCGGTTCAATATAACGGACAGATGCTGATGGATGGCGGGCTCTCCGATTCCATACCGATCCGGAAGAGCATAAGTGACGGAAATCGAAAGAATGTTCTCATCCTTACACAACCGAAGGGTTATCGGAAGAAGCAATCTCGACTCAATGGATTCGCGCGAATGCGCTACCCCCGGTTTCCGGGTTTATGCGAGGCCATTGCAAATAGATATATCAGGTACAATGAAACGATGGATTTTATCGATGCGCTGGAACAGCAATCTGAAGTCTTCATCATCAGGCCCATCTCAGCACTGCCCGTGGGGCGTATTGAACGGAACAAGAACAAACTCTACGCCACCTATGACCAGGGCTATCTGGACGCATCGGAATCATATGAAGGACTTTGCCGGTATTTGACAAATCCCCCCTCCACTCAGACTCAGCCGACTGCCTGCATATCCGGATAATCGTTCTCACCGGACAGACCCGCTTCTTTCATTGTCAGGTACTCGTCAAAGCCATTCATCACATCGATGATGCCGTTTGGAGTAATTTCGACAATCCTGTTTGCCACGGTGGACACAAATTGATGGTCATGGGAGGCAAAAAGCACCACCTCCGGAAAAGCTGTCAGGCCGTCATTCAAGGCCGTGATTGATTCAAGGTCTAAATGGTTGGTGGGCTCATCGAGAATAAGAGCATTGGCGCCGGAGAGCATCATCCTGGAGAGCATGCAGCGTACCCTCTCGCCACCTGAGAGAACAGAGGTCTTTTTCATTGCCTCCTCTCCGGAAAAAAGCATTTTACCCAAAAACCCCCGGACAAAACTATCGTCCTCCTTTAGAGGTGCATACTGGCGCAGCCAGCCGATAAGATCAAGCTCCTCATTATTGAAATAGGCATTATTCTCTTTCGGGAAATAGGCGTTGCTGATGGTCACCCCCCAGCGGAAGCTGCCCTTGTCCGGCTCAAGCTCCCCGGCCAGAATCTGGAACAGGGTAGTTTTTGCAAGGCTGTTAGCACCGGCAAAGACGATCTTGTCGCCTTTATTGACAGTGAGTGTGAGATTTTCAAACATGGAAACCCCGTCGATCGCCTTAGAAAGACCTTTGATCTCCAGAATGACGTCACCACAGGGCCGTTCAGGTTTGAAGGTGATGTAGGGATATTTTCGGGAGGAAATTGGCATGTTCTCGAGAGTGAGCTTCTCAAGCAGCTTCTTCCGTGAAGTAGCCTGTTTGGCCTTGGAGGCGTTGGAACTGAAACGCCGGATGAATTCCTTGAGCTCATCAGCCTTGGCCCTGGCCTTTTTGTTTTCGGTTTCCTTCTGGTGAAAATGGAGCTGGCTGACCTGATACCAGAAGTCATAGTTGCCGGCATAGATCTTGATTTTTCCATAATCGATATCCGCAACATGAGTACAGACCTGGTTCAGGAAATAGCGGTCATGGGAGACGATAATTACTGTGTTCTGGAAACGGGAGAGAAAACCATCCAGCCAAGTAATGGTCTTCAGGTCGAGCTGGTTGGTAGGTTCGTCCAAAAGCAGGATATCCGGGTTGCCGAACAGGGCCTGAGCCAGCAGCACCCGCACCTTATCGTTGCCATCAAGTTCCTTCATCCTTTTCTGACGCATCTCTTCTGGTATGCCAAGGCCGCTTAACAGCACCGCGGCTTCTGCCTCTGCCTCATAGCCGTTCATTTCACCGAACCTGGTTTCCAGTTCTCCGGAACGGATGCCGTCTTCCTCGGTAAAATCAGCCTTGGAATAGAGGGCCTCACGCTCGGCCATCATCTTGTAGAGCTTCTTATGGCCCATGATAACGGTATTGAAAACGGTGTGCTCGTCAAAGGCGAACTGATCCTGGTTGAGCATCGCGATGCGCTGTCCCGACCCCTTGACAATCTCACCCCCATCAGGCTCAAGCTGACCTGCCAGGATCTTAAGAAAGGTAGATTTACCGGCGCCGTTCGCCCCGATCAGGCCGTAACAGTTGCCAGGGGTAAACTTAA
>JAUXBI010000242.1 GCA_030619435.1 Syntrophaceae bacterium | reverse complement strand
GGGGCCTTCACATCGGCTTTATCGAAAAGTGGTGGCTGGTAAATCCCCTGGCGGTACTGGGAGTAGCCATAGCCTATTTCCGGCCGTCAACAAAGTTTCCCCATGCGGGACATGTTCTCTTGAGCACCTGGGCCTCAATCTTTCATATCATCATGGCCGTGGGGGGTACATTAAACTGGCTGTCGTACATTGCCGTCTTCATATTCCTGTTTATTGCCGTCCTGATACCCTGTTGTGTCAGTGATATCGTATTTCCGCTGTTGTTCGTGGGGAAGTCAAAAAAATAACAGCCAAAACATTAAAAATAATACAGCATGGAAAGATAATCGTTCACATTCTCACCATCCCCCTGGAGCCTTTTAAAATAATCGTAAATGGACACATCCGTATAGAGATAGTCCTTGGCCGTTGTAAGCTTTGTCTCCCATGAATAGAATCTGTATACCCTCCGGCCATCGGGCAGGATCATTACGACTTCATGGTCCTGCCACGCCCTCAAGTGTGATTTTCCCAGTCTTGGCACATTGAAGACCGGTTCGTCCGTCCTGACAAGGCCGGGCAGGAGTCTTCCCTCCTCCTTGTTTTCCTGTAATATTCTTGCTATGGGAACCCTGAAATCCACGGTTTCGCCCTTACCCTGACAGTTGAATGTATAATAAGGATCGATACCGCACACCTTGAGCGTCTTTCGCAGGAAGGCCGTCTCAAATTTTCTGCTGTTGTAATAGGTAAAGACCTGCTGGTTATAGATATTGATTCCCAGCTTTCTTATCTTTTTCACGGCATCCAGGACTTCAGGACATATCTCGGTGGGGTGTTCGATATGTGTAACGATAGCGATTTCTCTTTTTCCCCACTCGTGGTATTTCTCAAGGATTTCAAGCAGACCGTCATCTATTCTCTGGGGCAGGGTTACAAGAGTTCTGGTCCCGATTCTTATCCTGTCTACATGGTCTATCGCCGCAAATTCTCCTATCAGCCAGTCAAGATACTTGTTGTTAAGCGTAAAGGGGTCTCCACCGGTTATCAAAATCTCTGAGAGATTTTCATCCTCTCTGGCCCAGTTTATCATCTTTTCCACCTTCTCTTTGGGCATCATGGGGCTGTCGTCGATATCTTTTATTTCCCAGTTTCTCTGACAATAAACACATATCTGCGGGCATGAATTGAAAGGTTTCACAATAATAATCTGAGGATACCTGCGCGTGATCCCATCTATCGGGCTTGTTGCATGCTCACCCATAAAATCCATGTCTCTTCCCTCCCCCTGGTTTGCGAGGACATTGGTGCAATACCGGGGGCTCTGGATAACCTGCGCGCGAACCGCGCGATCGTGATGGAATCGTCCTTTTTCATTAAAAAGCGACAGGTAATGGGGCGTTATTTCAAAAGGAATGTGATTTTCCGTTGCCAGCCTTAAGCCTTCCATTTCATCATCATCCAGCTTGACAAGAGCAGAAAGTGTCTTGATGTCTTTGATGATGTGTTTCATGTGCCAGAGATAATTTCCCCAGTCTTCTTCTCCGGCTCCGAAATAGTTTAGTATCTTATCTTTCAGTTTCCTTCTCTTTTTTCCCAGCTTAGGATCCAGTCCTGTTTTATATCTTTTAAAATATCTTCTTATCATCGCTCCGTAATCATCCAACTGGGAAGACCGCTCAATGGCGGCGGCCCTTCCTTCTTTCTGCTCCAGAAGCTCGTGATATCTGAAGTGTATTCCATATCTTCCCCTGATACCTTCCAGCAGTGCGAGATACTCCAGTAAAAACCCTTCACTTGCCCTTTCAAGTGCTCCTTCCTCCTCCTTCGCAAGATTACACAAAAGTTCCAGAGGCGAGACCTGTGTCAGGCTCTCGTTTTCTGTCCGCAGGGTATTTGAAAGCACCCGTATACATTCCCGGGCGTTTCTTTTTTCCACAACATTCAAATCCGCAAAGGGTGTATCGGGTTTCATGTTATACAGGTCTCTTCTGAAGCGATCAAGATAATCGAAGAACACATGCCGCGCTTCTTCCACATGCTTGGAATTACGGAGAATACCTTTGAGCTTGGGCTCTGCCCGCCATATTCTTTCGAGGAGTTCTTTCTTTGACAAATCAATTAATCTTTTCACGGGACCACCTCACTTCACATTTTTACCTACCAGATTGTTACTATAGGCAGGTCACGCATTGTGACCAGACCGGGCAACGCCTCAAATACACGGCGCACGGCATTGACCGCGATAGCCACCGTCGCGATGTCGCCATTGGTACCCTTCAATCTGACCTCCAGATCCGGTTTCCCGGTAATCAGGATGGTATCTCCATCCTCCTTTTCATCCAGGGCCGCTATGAAGGTAAGCGTCATAAATTCGCCCTCACCGGTATAACCGCGGGCTACCTGCTTAAGGCCCCTCACATGGCCGGGCTGTACCTCAAAGTGATCGGTTTTGACCGGCGAAGCGGCCACTACCGGTTCGACATTAGACTCATATTTTACCATATTTTTGCCTAATGTGTGAAAAACCATCCCCATGGATTCCGGAAGCCCGGCATGTCCCATGCGCCCCGTTTCCATCTTTGCCTTAAACCCTTCCACCGTCATCCCTGAGCCTATCTTTGCCTGGAAAGGTCCT
>JAUXBI010000201.1 GCA_030619435.1 Syntrophaceae bacterium | reverse complement strand
TGGCCCAGGAGGTCGGGGGTTCAAGTCCCCTCATTCACCCCAAATAAAAACAGCGGGTTACGAGAGAATCGTAACCCCTTTTGTTTTTATTTGGGGTGAATGAGGGGACTTGAACCCCCCACCTCCTGGGCCACAACCAGGCACTCTAACCAACTGAGCTACACCCACCACATATTTTTACGTGTCTGGACAGTAGAGCCGTACAGACATCGTTTATGGTACGCCAGCAGGGATTCGAACCCGGGACCTACGGATTAGAAGTCCGTTGCTCTATCCAGCTGAGCTACTGGCGCATTGTTCGAAAATGAAAGGTTCTTTTAGTCACTTTGCTTATATTTGTCAAGACAAAACACCACTTGTCCAGCTACCTCGTCTTCATCCGGGAAAGAGCCATTTCAGGATGGAAACTACCTGACATAGCCCGCCACTCCGTCGTATATGTAGCCCATTTTCTCGCGACCTTCACCCTTCGGGTCTGTCGTATAGAAATATGCTCTCGTTTCAGGATTGAACCATCTGTACAGATCTCTGGTGTGGGGCAGCTTCAGGGTTGCGATATTTCCTATAGACCCGTCAAAGATATACCCCTTTAGAGAATGCTTTCCGCCCGACCGGCTGTAGGAATAGAAATGGGTTGCCTCTGAAAGATTATGCCACTGAAAGAATTCTGTGGTTCCCGGCGTATCCTTGTGAAAGAGTCTGAATGCAGGGCCACTTTTTTTGTATCCTTCGAGTAAAAAGTCCTCTCGTACGACATCCGGGGACAGCAGGCTATTCGCCCCCTTTGTATATCTGTAGATATCAATTAATTCCGAGATGTTGCCACTTCTTATATCAAGTGACACTTCAACTGTTTCGGCCCCCTCGCTGGAATAAAAAAGTATATTTTCACTATACGAACCGGGGGACATGTCCCCAGTGTTGACCATCACATTAATGTAATCCACTTCATTCGTTGTGGTTCCCTTTTCGGGAGATATCCTTATCCAGCCCTTCTTACCCTTCATGAGCCCTGAAGTATAAATCCTCGCGCCTTCAATTCCTACACTTCCCCCTCTTGCCGCCAGGACAAGCAAATGCGGCTCCCCCTCTGCCAGGTTTTCCACAACCGGGAATTCAATCCTCTCTTTCTTATCGGACGCGCAATCTATCTGACCCACCAGCTGGTTATCAACAAACAGATCAAGTATTCCCCCGTAAACATCTTTCCATAAAAAGAGGGTTATTCCCTTTCCAAAGAATGCATATCTCAGCAGTTTATTGTCACCTGTGCCATATGGATAGCCACTCTTTTCGGACCATTCACCGGAGATATCAAGCTCATTTTTCAAACGGCCCGGCACGCTATAGCTGCCCTTCCCCGAAACAGCCTCATTAGCAAACGAAACGTATCTGCCTCTTTCAAGAACCACCCCCCGGAAGGTCTTCCTGTTTCCCTGCAACATCGCCTTCCATTTCAGGATATTCTCCCCCGCGTTTCTCAGCTCAACCCTTTTCATCAATTTTCTGCCAGCATCAACACTGCCGAAATCTATCCCGAGAGGCCTTACATCTATAGAGGAACGAAAGCCCTTCTTCTCCGCCACCACAAATTTCAGAAATACAGTCCGTTCTCCTCCATTAAAGGATATCTTTAGCTCTTCTCTGTAACTCCCGGGAGACAGAAGCTTTCTATAGAATGCTGTTTTATGTCCCGTTTCGAATCTCATCCGAATGTCAGACAACCCCTCTATCGGATCTTCATCGTCTGCCATAGACTCAATAGAAATACGAAGGCTACGCGCGGACATCCCGGCCGTTCCTGAAAGCGTGTCATCAGATGGAGATATCCAGTCTCCCATCCTGTTCACCATCCATGTCAGGTTTCCACTTCCAACATTTTTGAGGGAAATTACACCCTTCGAACTCTCGCCCGGGCCTATTGTGCCAAAATCCACTTCGCGGGGAGATACCAGCAGAACAGGGCCTGAAACATCTTCTTCAACATTAACAACCGCGACATTGCTGCTTACATCCCCTCTTACCCTCCTGATCTCCACAGTACCGGTATTCCGGGCCACAAAAACAGACCTGCCGCGCGGGAAGAACCCGATGGAAGGATCAGAGATTATCCACATTCCACCCGAGCCTTTTGAAAAATCGGTTCTGCTCCCGTCAGACCAGATACCGGTCGACCTGAACATTGTTTTATGGTTAACAGTCGTTCTTACAGAAACCGGCGTGAGGGATATGGACTCAAGGGAACGAATCTTTATGGGAACAGTTATTTTCTGATCGCCTCCGTTTGATCTTACCAGAATGATCCCCTCGTGCCTTCCATCCGGGAGTTCTGTGGTATCCACAGTAATTTTTACTTTCTTTCTACCTATGCCATGCAGGCGGCTGTATACAGATTCCCTTCCGTCCGGCATATTTTCTTCCACATCAATAAATTCGAGACTCCCTTCATCCACCATTTGCCTACCCACGCCATCTGAAGCTATGCCTCCATTTAATACCAACCAGGGCGCCATGCTTATGATTTCCCACTCCAATTCCCCCTTGCCCGCATTTCGCAGAGTCATGGGAATGTCTTCAAATGCTCCCTTTTCCATATGATCCAGTTTGATCTTCGGCAGAGACACCCTCAGGACAGGTCCATCGAGGGCATCTACATGGATTGTAATTACAGGACTTTTAATTCCATCCTTCTTCGAGAAGACAGATACATCCCCGATATGTTTTCCGATAAAAAGCCCCTTATCGATAAAATATCCGACCCTCTTGTTCGTGGATACCCATTTTATCTCTTGTGTAATATCTTTTTTAGAACCATCGGAATATACACCGACAGCACCCAGATAAATTTTTCTGCCGACCTGGGTGGCAGTAGCCACCGCATCCAGATTGATCTTCCTCAATTCCGGTATGAACGTATCATCATCGTCCGGGAGAACGGTAATGGAAACCGGTACTGTTATGCTTCCGCAGGACGATGTTATGGCAATTTCAGACTTGTGAGGTCCCGGGGAAAGATCACTCGGATCTGCTGTAACTAACACGAACTCAACACCATCACCCAGAACCCCGGAATATACATCCAGCACCAGCCAGGGCTCTGTCCTCTTAACTATCCATCTTATCTTCCCCTGCCCTTTGTTGCTTATCTCAATAAACTCAACTCCAGTCGCTGTTTTCTCCAGAACGCCAAAATCTATCACCTCGGGCATTACAGAAAGGATAGGTACTTCTCCAACAGGCTGATTGACCTGCGCGAACAGAGCGGGCAATTCCACAAACATCAAAAGCATGGCAAAGACCGCGACAATTATGGATTTTGATTTAAACAATGCTATACCTTTCTTCAGGATTCAGGGTTAAAGTTTTTATCCTTAGCAACCTGTTATCATCCTGTTTGATGAGAGACTGGAGTTTCCCCCTGCCCTCTGCAGTAATTGTGAAATTATTACAACTTTCGGATGATGTCAAGCGGCAGGCAGGCCAAAAAAGCTTGACATCTTTCGGAGATACCATATATAGTGCCGGCCTTGATATT
>JAUXBI010000145.1 GCA_030619435.1 Syntrophaceae bacterium | reverse complement strand
TCACATAATCGCGAAGCCGCTGCTTCCTACGGGGTGCTGGGAGTTCCCTTTGTGGCTTTTATTAACAATGGCACAATAGTAAAAGCAAAGGCCGGTGTGCAAAGCGAACCGGTTATTGAAGGATTTCTCAGGGAATCATAGCGGGAACCCATAAGGAGCTGTTCTCTTGGATTCAATTGGCATATGCATGGGCGCTTCGACGCTCTCAATTGTCCGTCTGCGAAAGGATAAAGACGGACAAATATCCATAACAGACACTAATGTAACATCTCACCACGGCAATCCCGAAAAAGTCCTTATAGAAGCGATAAAAAAGCTGAATATAGGTGGCGATTCAAGAATTGCCGTAACTGGCAGAAAATTCAGCCAATCCATTAATCTTACATCCATACCAGAGCCGGAAGCAACGGAAAATGCCTTCTCCCGCCTGAATGGTCAGGGAACCCACTACAACGCGATTGTCAGCGCCGGGGGCGAAACCTTTATGGTGTATGCTCTCGGAAAGGATGGAAGGATATCTACGGTGCAGGCCGGGAACAAGTGTGCATCCGGTACAGGGGAGTTCTTTCTGCAACAGATCAGGAGAATGGGAATCTCCATGGAAGAGGCCAATTTACTTGCTCAGACGGAAAAACCGTACAAGCTCTCAAGCCGCTGCAGTGTCTTTTGCAAAAGTGATTGCACCCATGCCATGAACAAGGGGATTCCAAAGGGACAAATCGCGGCGGGGCTCTGCAGGATGATGGCGGGGAAGATTCTGGAAATTATAAAACAGATACCCAAAAATAACATTATGATCATCGGGGGATGTGCACAAAATTCCGTTATGATCAATTACCTGGAAAAAGAGATAGAAAATCTTGTTGTTCCGGATGAAGCGCCTTATTTTGAGGCCCTGGGATGCGCCCTGTGGGCATTAAATCACGAAACAGCACCTTTTCCAGGCATAGAGAAACTTTTCAAAAAGGGAAAAAGTTCTTTTTCTTACCTTCCACCCCTGAAAGATTTTGAGAGTATGGTGGAATTTAAAACAGCATCCCGGGGGAGGGCACACAAGGGTGATCGTTGTATCATAGGGCTCGATGCGGGTTCTACAACCACGAAGGCAGTTCTTTTGAGAATGAGAGATAATAAGATCCTGGCTTCAGTCTACTTGAGGACGAATGGCGATCCGGTACAGGCATCGAGAAACTGTTATGCGGGTCTGGTTGACCAGCTTGGCGATCTCAGTGACAGTATACATATTGTGGGTCTCGGTGTTACCGGATCGGGCAGAAAGATAGCGGGCCTGCACGCCATAACAGATGGAATCATCAATGAGATTATCGCTCATGCAACCGGCGCCCTTTTCTTTGACAAAGAAGTTGATACCATTTTTGAGATCGGTGGCCAGGATGCAAAGTACACCTATATCACAAATGGAGTTGCTTCTGACTATGCAATGAATGAGGCCTGCAGCGCGGGGACCGGTTCTTTTCTCGAGGAGGCGGCAAAAGAAACCCTGAAGATTGAGATGGAGGAAATTGCCGATATTGCTATCCTGGGGAACAATCCACCTAATTTTAACGACCAGTGCGCGGCTTTTATAGGAAGCGATATTAAAAACGCATTCAATGAGGGGATTGGCAGGGAAGATATTGTAGCAGGTCTTGTTTACTCTATCTGCATGAATTACAACAATCGTGTTAAGGGAAACAGGCCGGTAGGGAAGAAAGCTTTCATGCAGGGAGGGGTTTGCCTGAACAGAGCTGTGCCGCTTGCCATGGCTGCCCTTACGGGGAAGCATATTATTGTTCCCCCTGACCCTGGGCTTATTGGCGCGTTTGGAGTGGCCCTCGAGATAAAGCAGAGGTTGGCTTCGGGCTTAATGGAAGAAGATGTATTTTCCCTGAAAGAATTAAGAGACCGGGAAATCGAGTACGGAGCTCCCTTTATCTGTGATGGCGGGAAAGAGAAATGCGACAGAAAATGTGAAATTGCAAGAATTAAAATAGAGGGGAAAACCGTTCCCTTTGGTGGCGCGTGTAACCGATGGTACAATTTAAGATCAAAGATCAAGATAGATACCGAACAACTTAATTTTGTTGACCATTATGAAAAACTGATATTTGATAAACATGTCTCATCTCCAGAAGAATCGGGTGCATATGAGAATGCCAGAACAATAGGAATAAATAAATCTTTTCTTATCAATACTTACTTCCCTTTATATTACAACTTTTTCTCTCAACTCGGCTTCAGGGTTATACTTTCTGATAATCCGGAACAGGAAGGGATAGATCGGATAAATGCCCCTTTTTGTTATCCTGGCGAGATTGCCCATGGATTTTTCTTGAACCTTTTGGAGAAAAGGCCTGATTACCTTTTTATTCCACAGTTTAAGGGAGAATATGTGAAATCAGCGGATGAAGAGGGTGTAACCTGCCCACTTTCACAGGGTGAACCATTCTATCTCAACACAGCATTTAAGGATCATAAAGTATATAAAAATCTGAAGGCAAAGGGCAGAATCTTGTCTCCTGTCATCGATTTCTCCGGCGGATATAAACCGGCAGAGCCTGTGTTTACAGGAATGGCGAAAACACTGAAAATCGATAAAGAAAAGGCCCGGCCGGCATATGAAAAGGCGGTGGAGATCCATGATAACCTGTTTAACGAAATGGAGGAGATCTGCTCAAAAGAGTTAGAGAGGATTGAAGAAAATCCGGACGAATTTGCCGTTGTCGTTTTTGGAAGATCCTACAATGCGCTGGTAACGGAGGGGCATATGGGTATACCAAACAAATTTGCCTCCAGAAACATTAAGGTTATCCCATTTTGTTGTCTTCCAATGGCAGAAAGTACCGGGGTAGAACATATGTATTGGTCCGCGGGACAGCGCATCCTGAGGGTCGCGAATTTCGTCAAGAAACACCCCCAGCTTTTCGGGTGCTACATAACAAATTTCTCCTGCGGGCCTGATTCTTTCCTTGTTGGATATTTCAGAAATATTATGGGAAGAAAACCTTCGCTGACCTTAGAGTTGGACAGCCATGTAGCCGATGCCGGTCTGGAAACAAGAGTAGAAGCATTTATCGACATCGTCAAAAGATACCGGGAACTGGAGAAAAGGGAAGAGATTATTGATGATTCCCGGAACTTTGTGCCTGCTAAAGTAGCAACAAGAAACGACCAACAGGTATTTGTTGAATCAACGGGGGAGGAATACCCCATCTCTGACCGGAGAGTTCATCTTATCATTCCCTCAATGGGGAGATATACCAGCGAAGCAGGTGCCGCCGTATTCAGAGGCGCGGGCATTCATACATCAGCCCTGCCGCCGGCCGGAGAAGCGGCCCTTAAGCTTGGCAGGGGAAATACCTCCTGTAAGGAATGCCTGCCTCTTTTACTGACCGTCGGAAGTCTGCTCAAGTATATTAATGAAAGAGAAAGCAGCAACGAAGCGCTGATTTATTTTATGCCTACCGCTTCCGGTCCATGCAGATTCGGTCAATATTCTGAATTCATAAAGGGTCTTATAAATAAGCTGCACCTGGAAAATGTTGCCGTATTTTCTCTCTCTTCGGAAAACAGTTACGCGGGTTTTGGCGGCTTCAATCTCAGAACTAATCTCTGGTTTGCCACCATCATAGCAGACACCTTTGAGGAAATGTATTCCATTTTGCTCACCAATGCGGTTGATCGGGGTTCGGCTATGGACATTCTTGAAGAGGAGTGGAAGAGGGTATTGGGCGCGCTGGAAACCCGGCACAAGTTAAAGCAGATTACAAAAATCCTTGAGACAGCAGCAAATAACCTGAGACAGATTCCGGTTAGAAGAACCATGGAAGATACACCGACCATCCTTCTCACGGGGGAGATTTTTGTCCGCCATGATGATATTTCAAGGCAATATATCGTAGAGGAACTCGCCGGCCGGGGAATTGCCACAAAAGTTTCCACGCTTGCGGAATGGATCTACTACACGGACTGGCTGGTCCAAAACAATCTGTCGACAGATAATCACAGTTTCAAGGATAAGCTGTCGCTGTCTATCAGAAGTGTCTTTATGAGAAAACATGAAAGGATTGTTAAGGACATATTGTCGAAATCCAATCTCTGCGAGAACAGGATGGAAGGTGTAGCCCATGTCATAAAGCATACACGTCATCTTATAAATCCTGAACTTACAGGTGAATCCATTCTGACAACAGGCTCGGCAATAAATGAAGTGATCGATCACTGCTGCGGTGTAATTGCCATCGGCCCCTTTGGGTGCATGCCCACCAGGATAGCTGAAGCAGTCCTGACGGGTGAAATGAATATGGAAGGAAAGCTGTCAGCAGGAGCAATAACCAGGAAGGTGAAAAATCTACAGGATGACATACAGGAACTGCCTTTTCTGACGATTGAAGGTGACGGAAGCAGGTTCCCTCAGATCATTACGGCAAAACTTGAGGCATTTCTACTGCAAGCCGAAAGATTACACAAAAAAATGCGAAAAAGTTCCTGACCCCTATACACAAACTTCTTGCGAGTGTGTCAAGATTATCAGGTAGAAATAATGATATTTATTAAAAATCGAAAAGAAATAGAAAAGATGCGAAAAGC
>JAUXBI010000244.1 GCA_030619435.1 Syntrophaceae bacterium | reverse complement strand
TCGGGGAAAATCCCTTGATAGGCTATTTAGTGCCTGAACAAAAACCCCGTTCAGGCACGATTTTGGATTTTGGATTTCGGATAAAGAAAGGAAAGGGGGCAAATAATGAAAAGGCGCATTATTATCACTATAAATAATATCGATTCTACGGTCGGGGAGGTTGTAAGGAGAGAGTTCTATAATTTTTTAACTATTTTATTGAGTTTTCTTGCAATTGCTTTGGGTTCACCACCACTGAACATGTATGGTTTTCCAATATGTACGGAAACATCTCCCCGTTTTGGAAATGATGCGCCGGGCGGTAAGATTCCGAATGTGCCTTTTAGACGAACAGGAACAACAGGCACCCCGGTACCGAGAGCAAGATGGCCTATCCCATCCTTGAAGGGTATTATCTCGCCTGTCTCTGTTCTGTGCCCTTCAGGAAATATCAAAGGACAGTAGTTTTTCTCAATCAGTTCTCCCGTATAGGTAAAGCTCCGGCGAAATGTTGCGGGGGAAAAAGGGTATACATGGAAAAATGTCACCAGAGCCATGTATCCACAAAAATGGAGCAGACGCATGAAAAAACGGTCTCCACTCGGCAGGAAATATTCCCTGAAAAAATTTGTCCTCACTGCCGGAGAAAGACGACAGCGGAAACGATGAGGCAGGGCCTTTAGAAGCAAAGGTGTATCAATGTGGCTGCTGTGATTGGCGATAAATATCACGGGAGGATTCACCCCGCGGAGGTTTTCGAGCCCTTTCACTTTATGCCGGCAGAAAATACTTAGAATGGGAAAGAGGATAATATGCAGGAGGGCAAAACGGATGGGAGCAAGGAGAAAGAAATTGCTGAAGCGGGGCATCGGGATCTTTTTCTCTCTGGATTCTTTTCCTGAAAGCAGGCCTTCCAGGTCTTTTATTGAAGTTTCCTCATCCAGAAGGGAGTCCTGGATCGAAACCTGGTAGTCATTTTCCAGATTCAGTGCAAGTTCCAGACGGTCCAGAGAAGTAAGGCCCAGATCACGACCCAGCGTAAGGGTTGGGCTGAGAGTGTCCGCGTCCACATTGGTAAACCTGGAGATGATATCGGCAAGACCGCTTCCGGGTGGAGCTTGGGTTTCAGTTTTCAGGGATGCTATTCTTTCAGCAACCGCTATTTTTTTGATCTTGAGCGATGAAGTGCGGGGAAAGTCACGCTCCGGCCAGATGCGAAAATGCTTGATCCTCTGCGGCGGGGAAAGGACGGCGTTTGCCTTTCGTATAATATCCTCTCCGGAATCAATACCTGGTTCGACAAGGAGCACCGCCACAACATCTGTCTCTATACCGATAACGGCGCTGTCTTTTACCCCGGGTAGTGAGTTGAGTACACTCTCTATCTCTTCGGGGTATATATTGACCCCGTCAGAGGTAACTATTACATCTTTTTTTCGACCCAGGAAGTAAAGATTTCCCTCTCGATCAACGTTTCCTATATCTCCGGTTCGAAGCCACCCCTCTTGAAACGATGCCTCCGCGCTACCATGATCTGCGAAATAACCCTCACTTACATTTGCCCCCCTCACCAGTATCTCTCCGTCGTCGGCAATCCTGATCTGCTGGTTACCTATGACCTTTCCTACAGAACCCTGTTTATCTCTGAGCGGGTTAAAGATGGTTACCATGGGCGATGTCTCCGTCAGGCCGTATCCCTGGTACATGGCAAAGGAGAGTCGCCTGTAAAATTCGTATATTTCAGGGTCGAGCTTCGCATCTCCAATCACCATGGACAGAAACCTCAAACCCATCCTGCGGTGAAGTCCTAAAAAATAGAGAAACCGTAAAATAAAATGCCAGTCTGCCACACGTTCGTATTTCTTCCAGAAAGTTTTCCCTTCGCCACGACGGTTGATATCATTAATTATGTGCAACCTCAGTATTTCCACTATCCTCGGTACGCACACGGCGACTATAATCTTTTCCTTTTTGATTGTCTCCAGCAGAAAAGAAGAAGAGAGCTTCTGTGGAAATACCACTGACCCCTTTAACATCAGGGGAACAAATATCTCCGCCATCTGTCCGTAAAGGTGACTGAGTGGAAGAAGCGCCAGGAAATTTATATTCTTAAGTATGCGTTTGGCAGGCCGTAAGCTGTAGATGACATCTAAGACTGGAGGGAAAAGAGAGGTAATATTACCGTGCCGGATCATTACACCTTTCGGCTCGGCCGTGGTGCCGGAGGTAAATACAATCTCCGCAAGATCAGACTCGTATACAGGAGGATTTCCAGCCGATTTGGCCGGATAACCGTCAAGTTTCTCCTCCAGGGTTTCCAGATCGAGGAAAGGGGAATTGCCCCCAAATTTCCTGTTATTGTTTGAAGAAACAACGAGTTTGGCCTGAGCTTTTTCGGCGATTCGATATGCCGCATCGTGTGTAATCGCGCCGTCCAGCGGCACCAGCACAGCGCCACGATTTATGGTACCGAGAAAGGCAACCAGCAGGGGGAGAGTATTGTCTCCCCATATGACAACCCTGTCTCCCTTGCCAATACCTCGGTCTTCCAGGAGTGAAGAGAATCTCATCAAAAGATCAAATATCTTGCGGTAACTCC
>JAUXBI010000016.1 GCA_030619435.1 Syntrophaceae bacterium | reverse complement strand
ATCCGTCTTATTGCATCGGTATTATCTCGAAATTTTCCCGGTGGAAGCTGTTGTCTGTTTCTACCAGAATCTTTCTACCCAGTCTTTTTTCCAGGTTCTTCAGTGTATTATTCTCGTTTTCCAGAAGGAGTTTTGCCACCTCCGGATGGACAAGTACGCAGAGTGTTCCCGCGATACCATAGGCGGCTTCTTTCTCCAGCTCTCTGAATATCTTGTAGCATACACTTGTACTGGATTTAACAGTTCCCCTGCCGCCACAGTACGGACATGTTTCGCAGATTGTCTCTCTAAGGCTCTTCCTTCTTCTCTGACGGGTCATTTCAATCAGGCCGATCTCCGATATTTTCTGCACGCTGGTTCTGTTCCTGTCCTTTCCCATCTCCGCTTTGAGGGTATCAAATATTCTTTCACGGTTTGTCTCAATTTCCATATCTATGAAATCAATGATGATGATTCCGCCGATGTTTCTTATGCGGAGTTGATAGGCTATCTCCTTTACGGCTTCCATGTTTGTTTTAAGGATAGTTTCCTCCATGTTCCTCTTGCCGACGTATTTACCGGTGTTTACATCTATCGCGCACAGCGCCTCAGTCTCTTCTATAACTATGTATCCTCCCGATTTCAGCCAGACCTTTTTGTTAAGCATCTTGCCGATGTCCAGTTCAATACCAAAATGATCGAAGATGGGGATACTATCCCTGTAGAGGTCGATCGAGTGTTTCATGTAAGGCATAAAACTATCTATGAAATCAATTGTTTTCCGGTATTCTTCTTCTGAATCTACAACGATCCTTTCCACGTCTTCCGTGTAGAAATCGCGGATTGCGCGCAGTGTCATACTCAGTTCTCTGTGCACAAGCCCCGGGGCGCCTGTGTGTTGCCCCTTTTCCCTGATGGTATCCCACAGCTTGGAAAGATAGTCAAAATCACCCTTCAGTTCATCTTTCTCCCTTCCTTCGCTTACAGTTCGCGCGATGAAACCATGTTTTTCGGGGCGCAGTTCTTCTATGATCTCACGCAGCCGATCCCTTTCCTGCTCATTGGTAATCTTTCTTGATATGCCCGTATGGTATGATGTTGGCATAGAGACAATGTTTCTCCCAGCGAGCGATATATGTGTGGTGACTCTTGCACCCTTGGTTCCCAGTGGCTCTTTGGATACCTGAACAAGAACCTCCTGTCCTTCTCTCAGTATGTCCTCTATGGGATGGGTGTATTGCTCCGGATGTTCACCCTCTTCATATTCTATGGGATCGTTATCTCCATTTGTGAAAAAGTCTATCCCGGATGTTTCATTATAGATATCCGCCACATACAGAAACGCGCTCCGTTCAAGCCCTATGTCCACAAACGCGGCCTGTATGCCCGGAAGTACGCGAACCACCTTACCCTTATATATGTTTCCCGCTATGGATCTTTCATCGACCCTTTCCACATAGAAATTTGAGAGTACACGGTCTTCCAGTATGGCGATCCTTGTTTCATATTCGGTGCAGTTAAAAATGATTTCTTTTGGCATTATATTCTCTTTCTTCGAGTTCCGGGTTTCGAGTTACTCTTTGCAGTTAATCTCTGTCTTTATGATCCTTGCTCTCTTCGCGTACTCGTCGTCAAATCCGGCAACCTGTGTCAGTATCTCCAACGGTTTGACTCCCCCGCCAGGGTCGAAACGCACGGACATGGAGATTATGGCCTCCTTAGTGTCGAGGGCAATGGAAGTTACCAGCGGACGTATATCCTTCGCGACAACTGCCCCCTTCCTGTATCTGGATATCATAAATGTCTCCGATTTGAGGAATGTTTTTATCCTTTCATCCGGAGTTGGGCTGATGGACGAAATGGGTGCATGCGGCAGGTGGATTTCATAGTCAAACCCCTCAATAAGATTGGACAGCGATATGGTATAGGGAAAGATCACTTCGGCGCCCAGGATCTCTATTCCCGAAGGCAGGCAGGAGTTTACTCTGGCGGTGAAATTTTCCGGAGAATCGCTATATTCCCGAAGCTGGATATCTGCGTATTCGCACAGGCTTTCTACTCCGACGGGAAGAGCATAGGGGAATGATATCTTTGGGTGGGGATGGAATCCCTCTGAAAACGCGAAGACGAATCCGCTTACATTTATTGCCCGCACGATAGAGGAAGACAATTCCAGATGCGACAGCATGCCGGTTTTCCCCTGCCTGGCAAACCTTATCCTGAGCTGCGTGATTTCTGCTTCACGGGGAGAGAGGACACGCTTCCGGGAGGATATGGGGTGTGGTTCTCCGGCTTCGATAATCCTGATATCCCCCGAACATACCCCACATTGATAACACCCGGCAGATCGGCAATCTTCTGTAAGTTCCGCGTTCAGGGATTTTTCATATTCTTCCGCGAGAAACTCTTTTGTTATGCCGCAATCGATATTATCCCAGGGTAGCGCGTCTTCCATATCCCTTTCCCCGAGATAATCATTTGTCTTTATCCCCAGATCATTTATTGCCTGTTCCCATATATCGAACTGAAACCGGTCACTCCAGCCATCAAAGCGGCATCCGGAATAAAAGGCCTTCGCCACGAGTTCACTTGTTTTCTTATCTCCCCTTGCCATCAGGCCTTCCAGAAAGCTCATTTCCCTGTCATGCCACTTGAGCTTCAGGTTCTTGTGCCGGATGTTTTTCTTGAAGAAATCCTGTTTTTCCCGGATTTCATCAACCGTTATCTGCCTTTGCCATTGGAAGGGGGTGAAAGGTTTCGGTATGAAGGTGGAAATGCTGACGGTGACCTGCCGTCTGTTTCCCCCTTCTCTGAGCACCTTATAGGCGAGATCGACAATCCCTTCGAGATCTTCCTGCGTTTCTGACGGCAATCCGATCATGAAATAAAGCTTGATAGATTTCCATCCGGCATCAAATACCTTTCGAGCAGTGGCGAGGAGGGCTTCTTCGGTATTCCCCTTGTTTATTACATCCCGCAGTCTCTGTGTTCCGGCCTCCGGCGCGAGTGTGAAGCTTGTTTTGCGCACCCTTTTTATCTGTTCGATCAATTTTTCGGTAAGGGTTTCCACCCTCATGGAAGGGAGGGCAATGGCCACCCTCTTTTCGTAATACTGATTCATGAGAGATGTAAGGAGATATTCAATATGGGAATAATCGCCGGAACTGAGGGATAAAAGAGAAATCTCGTTATGTCCTGTTGAAGAGAGCATCTCTTCCGCCATCTTTTCCAGTGCATCGACAGATCTTTCCCTGACGGGTCTCCAGACCATTCCCGGTTGGCAGAAGCGGCATCCGCGGGTGCAGCCCCTGGCTATTTCCAGGGTTATCCTGTCGTGTACTGTCTTAACAAGAGGTACGATGGGTTTAGATGGGAGCCGCCATTTTTCCAGATCTGTCACAACCCTTTTCTTTATCTTTTTCTCCATGCCATGCAGGGAAGGAACCCAGACCCCGTCAATCTCAGCGAGAAGATTTAACAGGCCGGAGCGTTTATATCCTCTTTCTTTGCCGCTGACCATCGCGCGGGAGATTTCCAGTATCACCTCTTCTCCCTCTCCCACGACAAGCGCGTCGAAGAAGGGCGCCACCGGCCAGGGATTGAAGACAGAGGGTCCCCCTGCGATTATTATGGGTGCATCTTTTTTTCTGTCACTGGAATATATTGGCACGCCGCCCAGATCCAGCATGTTCAGGACATTGGTGTAGGACAGTTCATACTGCAGTGAAAACCCCACGATATCGAATCTGGAAAGGGGAGTGGAGGATTCGAGAGAAACAAGGGGAATCCCGTTTTCCCTCATCAGAAATTCCATGTCCGGCCAAGGGGCATAAAACCTCTCAGCCGCTATTTCCGGTTCATTATTCAGGATGGAGTAGAGAATCTGCAAACCGAGATGCGACATACCTATTTCGTAAATATCGGGAAAGGCAAGGGCAAAGGTCAGACGACATTTTCCCCAGTCCTTTTTTATGGAATTTATCTCCCCCCCTGTATATCTGCCCGGTTTCTGAACAAGGGGAAGGAGCTCTTCGATGGATGAATAGTTCATGAGATCTTCAGGTCCTCAAACGTTTTACTGACCGCTCCGGCGGATCGTTTCAGACCTTTCAACTCTTCATCGGAAAGGGCTATCTCGTATATCTCTTCGATTCCGGATGCACCCAGTTTTACCGGAACACCGATATGCACATCCTCAATGCCGTACTGCCCTGTCAGATACGCTGAAACGGGGAAAATCCTCTTGCTGTCGCCCAGTATCGCCTCCACCATGGCGACCGCTGAAGACGAAGGGGCATGCCAGGCGCTGCCGGATTTAAGAAGATTCACAATCTCGGCGCCCCCGTTCTTTGTCCTTTCAATAATAGCGTCAAGCCGCTCTTTCCCTATGAGTCGGCTTACCGGGATACCTCCCGCAGTGGTATGAGTGGCTACTGGTACCATAGTGTCCCCGTGACTCCCCAGAATCATGGTTTCTACATTTCCCGCCGATACGTTCAGCTCTTCAGCCAGAAACGCCCTGTATCTCGCGGTGTCGAGTATGCCCCCCATCCCCATAACTCTTTCCGCCGGGAAGCCCGATGTTTTCCATGCAAGGTGTGTCATGACATCAAGCGGATTTGTCACCATTATGATGATGCAGTCGGGGGCATGCCTCGCGATTGTTTCCACAACGGATTTTACGATCCCTCCATTCTTCAGGGCGAGTTCTTCCCTGCTCATGCCGGGTGCTCTGGGAAAACCGGCGGTAAAAACTACGATATCCGAATGTTCGGTCTCGGCAAAGTTGTTGGAGCCGGTTATTTTCCTGTCAAATCCCTCGACAGGAGCTGACTGCATTATGTCGATGGCTCTTCCCTGCGGGAGACCCTCAACGATATCCAGCAGAGTAACATCTGCCAGATCTTTCTCAACGATCTTCTGGGCGGTCATTGTGCCCACAAAACCGGCTCCGATTACAGAAACTTTTCTTTTCATTTTACATCTCCAGTTTAAAGATTTAACTCAGGCTCTGTCACGATACCTGTAGGGGTGTTGCCGGATATCGCGCAGTTTCGACATGGCGAAACGTGCCGGGAAATCGGTTCTCGATATATAGGGAAGCGAATCCCTTCTGAAATCCTCCAGCAGTTCACCGAAAACCCTTTTGCTGTCAGGTGTGCTGACGAATGTTCTCTCCTTCGTGTATTCGTAGGATATTTCCTGGCCGAATACCGCTACGACCTGTTGAAAATGTGCAGGATCGCTGAAATATTCTTCCTTGACCGCTACGTCTATTACTATACGCAGTTCAACCTTTGTAGTATCGGAGGCGATAGCACGCGATTTATCCCACACCTGCAAAACCAGATTGTTGGGCAGATCGATTTTTTTCACCAGATTCATCCGGATCTCCTGTTTATGTGATGTAGAAACATCTCTAGCTTTCCCCTGCAAGTAAGCGCAAAACGTTATATCACACCATCTCGTTTTGGCAAACATTTCTTGATGGCTTTGTAAAAAGTCCAACTTCTGCGTTTCGCTACATCCTTCGTCACTGCGGCGTATCTTAAGTACGCCTCATTACTCATGATTTGCGCGCCTTGGATTTGAAGCTTTTTACTTTGCCATCTAATTTGGACTCTTTTCGGGTCCATCTTTCTTGACTTGAATGGCCATTTTCATATATGGACAGAATCTTTCAAGAAGGAGTTATAGATCATGGAAAAAACAACGGCCATATTGTTGCTGTCCTGCCCCGATCAAAAGGGGATCGTGGCGGGGATATCCAACTTTATTTCAGAGCACAATGGCAATATACTGGATGCCGCCCAGTATTCGGTTCAACCTGAAAATATGCTGTTCATGCGGGTGGAATGGGATATGGAGGGATTTACCATTGCCCGCGACGAGCTGGAGGACGCGATCTTACCCCTTGCCAATAAGTTTGGAATGAGATGGAATATCCATTTCTCCGATTATATGCCGAAGATGGCAATATTTGTTTCCAGACATGTCTACTGTTTTCACGATCTCATATTGAGACACCAGATGGGGGAATTCAGGGCGGAGATACCCCTCGTAATAAGCAATCATCTCGATATGAAACCGCTGGCCGATCATTTTGGTCTTGCCTACAGACATTATCCGATTACTCCGGAAAACAAGATAGAGCAGGAAAAGAAAACAATTGCCGAATTGGAAAAAAAGGGGATAGACCTGATAGTCCTGGCTCGTTACATGCAGATATTAAGCAGTGAGTTTGTAGGCAGGTATCATGGCAGGATAATCAATATACATCACTCATTTCTACCGGCCTTTGCGGGTGGCGATCCTTACCAGCAGGCGTATGACAGGGGAGTGAAGATTGTCGGTGCCACCAGCCATTACGTTACGGAAACGCTGGACGAAGGGCCTATAATTGCGCAGGATGTTATAAAGATCACGCACAAGGATTCGGTAGACAATATGAAACTCAAAGGGAAAGATCTGGAGAGAGCCGTTCTTGCGAAGGCGGTCAGGCTTCATCTGGAACACCGGATACTGGTTTACGGCTCAAAGACCATCATCTTCGATTGATCCTCAGATAAAGAATCTCATTCCATGAATTACAAGACAAACAACGGGAAACTTAAAGAAGGCCTTGCCAGAGGAATCAGCAAGGGATGGGAGGGCTTTGTCTGGATGATAGAGATAATCCTTCCGGTGTCTTTTTTGACCGCGCTTCTCGCGTGGAGCGGATGGATGGAGCAGGTTGATTTTGTGATCCAGCCGGTTATGAGATTTTTGAGCCTTCCGGGAATTGCCGCATTGCCGCTGCTTATGGGGGCCCTGACCGGTATATATGGTGGGATTGCTTCCATGGCGGTTCTTCCTCTCAACGCAGGGCAGATGACCTTGATAGCGGTCTTTCTCCTCATAGCGCACAATCTGATCCTCGAAGGTATAGTCCAGAGGAAATCAGGCATGGGGATTCTAAAAGCCACTCTTTTCCGTATTGTTTTCGCTGTTATTACTGTGCTTGTCATAGCGCCCTTCATAAATACAACCGGACAGAGCGCTGCCGGAGTCGCAACGGCTGTATTGCATTCCGGTCAAACGTTCACTGATATGCTCAGTCAATGGTATCATGTGATGTGGACCCTGACCATAAAGATATTTTTCATCATTATGTTTGTGTTGACGATGGTGGAAATACTCAAGATATTCGGCTGGATAAATCATATTGTCAGGTTTATCTCTCCCGTTTTAAAGATTATGGGATTGAGCCGGAAAGTCGGTATTCTCTGGATAACTGCAATTATGTTCGGATTGGCCTATGGCGGGGCGGTAATCGTCGAAGAAGCAAAGAGAGGCAATCTTACTGATGAAGAGCTGGAGAGACTTCATCTCTCCATCGGCATCAATCATGCTGTGATTGAAGATCCGGTACTGTTTCTTCCCTTTGGCATAGGCCTGTTCTGGCTATGGATTCCGCGTCTGGTGATAGCGATAGTCGCGGTACGTTTGCTTACATTGTGGCGGGGTTTTACCGGGTCGGAAAAGTGTTGACAGACTTTCGTATATTGTAATAAATTTGCTACACCATATAATGATGGTGAGGGAGCATATGCCTTCAGGCTCAAAATCGAATATGGAAGGGAGGCTAACATGGTTATAGAAAATACGGAAACCAAGCGCATTGTTGAAAAGCAGATAAAAAAGTGGGAGATATCGAAAGAGAGGAGAAAGGACAGCAAGGAAGCCCCTTTGCCTGTCATAACCATCTCGAGACAACCGGGAAGCATTGTAAATGAGCTGGTTCAGCGACTCTCTAAGGAATTGAAGCTTGATATCATAGATTCCAAAATCATACATGAAGTGGCAGAAAGCGTCCAGATGAGCGAGAAGGTTGTTTCGCATTTGGATGAGAAGACACGCAATGTACTGGATAACTGGATAGTGTATCTGAAAGCGACGCGTTTCCTCCTGACAGATAAATATGTATACCACCTGACAAAAGTCATAGGTGCCGCAGGGGAGCAAGGGGGTGCCATCATTATCGGCAGGGGCGCCAACCTGATTCTTCCCCCCGACGAGACACTCAGGGTAAGGTTCATTGCGCCCATGGAGACGAAGGTCCGCCATATGGTACAGGAGTTTAATATTACAGAAGAAGATGCAAAACAGCGGATCGTTTTGAAGGAAGCGGAGCGCAGGGACTCGCTAAGAAGGTATTTCAAGGTGAATATAGAAGACCCCATCAATTACGATCTCATTATAAATACGGAATTTCTGGGAGTGGAAAACATTATCGGTGTGATAAAATCGGCGTTGAAATTCAAAAAAACTTTTTCCAGACGCAAAACCGATGAATAGACAGACTGTCGAACCAGAGCACGATTCGAAAAGAGGGGGGAATGTATCGTGATTATCCATCATTATGAAGATGTAGAAGCGGTTGAAATGATGCAGGGTGTCAAAAAAAGAGTTGTCATAGGAGAACGGGAAGGTGCCCCTAATTTTATCATGAGGATATTTGAGCTGGAACCGGGAGCATCCAGTCCCCTGCACGACCATCCGTGGGAACATGAGATATTTGTGCTGAAGGGAAATGCCATGGCCAGAAACAATTTCGGAGATGAAGCTCCTGTGGGGGAGGGGGTTACCATTTTCATTCCGTCTGGAGAGGAACACTGTCTGATAAATAAAAGTGAGGATGTGTTTCGCTTTATGTGTCTTATACCGACGGGCGTGGAATAAATGTAACCGCGAACGGTTACAAATAAAACTATCTTATTTGAACAATTTTACCATCCATCACCGTGAACATATAGAGGGGTTTTCCCGCGTCTCCTGTCCCGGAAAATGAAGTCACTCCTGTTATACCGGGATAGTCCTCGAGGCATAAGAGACTGTCTTTCAGATCATCTCTGGTTTCTACATAATCTTCTGTTATCAGATCTGCCATTATTTTTGTCGCGTCGTATGCGAGCGCTTCCATATTGTCCGGTTCCCTGCCGCATGCGACATAAAAACGATCTATAAAATTCCTGACCTTCGGGCAGGCACTGTCCATGGAAAAACAATCAGTAAAAATCGCCCCCTCAAGATACTTGCTCTCCTTTTTCAGGAGATCCTGAGAATTCCAGATACTTGTTCCAAGGAGCTGCACGCCGATGACATCGTAGAAGGCCAACTGGGGGGCTATCATGTTTACGGTGGAATAGGAATCCGGTATAAAGAGCGCGTCAAAATTCACGATCGGAATCGGTTTTTCTCCTGATATTTTGTCTTTTCCGGATAAGTTTAACCCGGTTAATGCCTTTATTTCCTTGCCAAAGTCGGTATGCTTACTGCTGTATGATTCCACCCCGCGTATCTGTCCGCCTTGCCAGAGTACCTCATCCCAGAACAGATTCATCATCTTTCTTCCATAATTATCATCAGGATATAAGATGGCGAAATTTTTTATGCCGAGGTTATCGATGGAATATGTAACAAGCGCTTTTACCTGCATATCGCCGGTAAGAAAATCTCGAAAAACATAATCGCCTGTCTCGGTAATATCTTTCTTCTGGGTCAGGGTTATTATGGGGACGCCCAGCTCTTGAGCCTCTTTGGCGGCTTCAAGGGCTGCTGCACTTCCGAGTGGACCTATTATACCGATAACATGATGTTCACCAGCCAGCCTTCTTACCGCTTCCCTGGTCGTATCGGGATCACACTTCGAGTCTTCTATGAAGAGTTGTATGGGACTGTCGTGCTCTAGGTTAAATATGCCGGAGGCGAGAATAACGGCATCAAGCACCCGGTTTCCATAGGTGGCATGTTTCCCGGTGAGGGGAAGAACGCACCCAATCGCATAGTGGTTTACCAGCTTCATGGAGGCAATTCTCCGGTGCAGGGTCTCTCCCTTTTCGAACAGGGGATGTTCCTTGTGGCCGGAGAGAAACCTATTCAGATATTCATCCGCTTTTTCAAAGTTCCTGATATCGCAAGATGCAACGGCGAGCGCGTAAAGAAGATACCCCGAGGGGTATCCCCACCAGTAATCCTTTTTCATTTCTTGGAGTTGATCGAGTGACAGTCCATCAGCAATAATGTCTTCAATTTTCTTTTTTACGGACTTTTTAAGTTTTGTACCCGGTTTGCTCTTCAGTGATTCCATATACCAGTCGAATGCCGCCCTGTTTCTACCTGATTCTAGAAGGGTGTCACCCATCAGTGATTCTATTTCTGGTTTCAGGTAAGAGGGAACTTTTCTACTGAGGAGTTCTTTGCAGATGTCTTCCGAGGTTTCATTCATGCCCAGTCGTAAATAAGAAAGCGCGAGCATGCAACGGGCCTCCGCATGGATGGGGTCCTCCTCAAATCCATCGGGAATGAGCTTCAGCTCCTCAATGGCCCTGTCGTATTCCTCGCGGGCGATGAATACCTCCCCACTCTTTAGATGAGACAAATATGCCGCTCTGCCTGATGGAAAGCGTTCAAGTATGCTTTTGTAGAGGGCTATCGCTCTGTCAAAACGTTTTTCTCTGAACGCCTCATAGGCGCTGTCGAATGTCTGGATTACCTCTTCAGACATGCCTTCGAAGACGATCCGGGAACTTTCCCTTTGAATGGGCACGCCGGCGCATCCGATGGCGAACAGCATCAGCGCGGCATACAGGGCGCATAATATCTTTTGTGGTTTTCTCATCATATTCTCATTTGTACAGGGAATTAATATATTTCAGTGTTTCCATTGCCATTGATGGGGAATCAATAAAAACAGACAGCTCATGATTATATTTGAGCGCGGAGTTTGTCAGATTGTGACTTCCCAAGAATATATATTTTCTGTCGATTACGGCTACCTTCGTGTGGGTAGTGGTGTGTGGAGAATCAAAACGTACATCGATACCCTTTCCCTCCAGTCTTGCGGCTGTCTCCCTGTTGTTTTTATCGACCTGGGAATCTCTTGTGCCGGCTCCTTCCTCAAGAATAATTCTTATCTTTACCCCCCGTTCAGCCGCGCGGACGAGCTCGGCGAGAAGCCTGTCCGTGTAGCTCTTGCGGTACCCATTTGTTTTGAATAGAAAGAACGACATGACAATCTCAGCCTTAGCGTTGTGGATCGCCTTCATGAATGCGGGAAAATATTCCCTGTCTTCTAGTAGGCTCACGCGGCTGTCTTCCGGCGAATGAATATCCGGCGTCGTAACGGCCCGCAGCGGGCATGGTCCCGCCCACAGGAACACGCATAAAAGCAGGGCTGATATAATGCTGAAAACGCGAATATCTGCGGGTCTTTTGTTCATTTTATCTGGCATCCTCCACGGGTGAGTGATACTACATAATCTGAGCCGTTAAGTCAAAAATATCCGGAGAAAAACTGAAACTTGGAGCAGCTGACAGTCATATTCATATCATCTTTTATCATCGCCTTGTCGGGTGCGATGATGCCCGGACCGGTGCTAACTGTAACCATCAGTGAAAGCACAAAAAGAGGTTTTATTGCCGGCCCCTTGATAGTCCTCGGCCATGCTGTTCTCGAAATATCGTTGCTTGTACTTCTTACCCTGGGGTTTGCGGATTTGATCAATAACCCTGGATTGCTCGGAGTTGTCGGGATAGCGGGAGGCGCTGTTCTGCTCTGGATATCTTTTGATATGCTGAAAGATATAAGACAACTCAGTCTTGATCTTTCAAGCGGGAAAAGCGCCTGGGGCGGTCCTGTAATAGCGGGTATTCTAACGAGTCTGGCAAACCCCTACTGGATAATATGGTGGGCAACAATTGGTCTGGGTTATGTCATCATTTCGATGAAATTGGGATTCATCGGCGTGGCGGTCTTTTTTACGGGACATATACTGGCCGATCTGCTGTGGTACAGCGCCGTATCGCTGTTTGTCTCACGGGGGAGGAAGCATATAAGCGATAGAATATATCGGGGAATTATCGCCATCTGTGCCGTTATGCTTATCTTTTTCGGTATATATTTTGGAGTATCGGGAATAAGATATTTTATATAGAACTGCGGGAAAATGTCACGGACCGATCTCCCCTTCCATATTCTGCTACCATCTTCTGCTCGATATGAATGCGAATCCTTTCGAATTCTTCAGCATCAATGTTTTCAGGAATAAACTCAAGGGCGCCGAAACGGATGACAATTCTGCTGAACGGCTTGGGAACCATGAATCGATCCCAGCTGTTAAATATCCAAGCGTTCTCATAGAAAGCATAGGAGGGACAGATTGCGGCTCCCGACCGCTGTGCCAGAGATATGAGACCTGCTTTTATGACATGGGGAGGCCCTGTCGGGCCGTCCACAATATGGCCGGCAATCTGGTTCTTAATGATCGCATCAATCATTTCCCTTAAAGCCTTTCTGCCTCCCCGGGAGCTTGATCCCCGCACTGGTATTCCTCCGAGCCTCTTAGCAATATTGGCGGCAAAGTCACCGTCTCTACTCTGGGAAATCATAATGCTGATGGGCCTTTTGAATCTTTTGGGAAAATAGAATCCCGCAAAAAACCTCTGGTGCCACGAAGCCATAATAACCCGTCCCTCGTTTTCCAAGTGGTTTTTGATCACATCTTCATTCTCAAAATGTGTTT
>JAUXBI010000159.1 GCA_030619435.1 Syntrophaceae bacterium | reverse complement strand
GCAGCATGGTGGGACCTCCGATATCAATGTTCTCAATGGCATCTTCCAGTACGCAGCCTTCCTTTGCCACCGTATCTTCAAACCGGTAGAGATTGATGATGACCATATCTATCATATCGATGCCATGCTCCAGGGCCGATTTTACATGACCCTCATTGTCCCGCAGGGCGAGCAGGCCGCCATGAATCTTCGGATGGAGGGTCTTCAGTCTGCCATCCATCATCTCCGGAAAGCCTGTGTAGTCCGAGACATCGGTGACATCTATGCCGGCCTCTCTCAGCTGCGCGGCCGTTCCACCCGTGGAGAGTATTTCCACATCAAACCCTTTCAGCTCCCTTGCGAAATCAACGATTCCTGTCTTGTCTGTTACGCTTATCAATACCTTCTTTATCCTGTTGCTCATCTTTTGTTATCCCCTTATCTCTTTCATGTGTTTGATTCTCTTGTCTATCAGTGTCTTTGTTCCTATATCGGGCCTGTGATCTATGGGGCCCTTTATAGATGCTATCGCGCCTTCCGCTATCTTTTCGGCGTCGTCCAGGGTATCGGCTATTCCCACTATACCTATTGCCCTTGATGATGTCATATAAAGGCCGTCATTTCTCTTGTCGACGGAGGAATAGTATAATTTTACATTCTCTGTGTCCTCAACCTCGATCTTCGAAGAGGTGGATCGCGCGTCCGGGTGATCCGCGGGGAGGCCGTATCCTTTGGGTACAATATATTTGCAGACAGTAGCCTTTTTTTCGAATTCCATATTCACATCCTTCAGTGTCCCATCGATGACAGCCCTGCAGATATCCACAAAATTCGTCTTCAGGAGAGGGAGAATATTCATTGCCTCCGGATCGCCGAACCTCGCATTGTATTCCAGCAGCCTGACACCGTCCCTTGTCACGATAAATCCGCCATACATTATGCCCTTGTAGTATTCACCGGTCTCCTGGTAGATTGCCTCCGCGACCCTCCGCGTAATGGCAAGCCCGTCCGCCACATCTTCCTTCTTCAGGAAGGGAAGGGAGTGATCTTCCATAGAATATGAACCCATTCCTCCCGTGTTCGGCCCCCTGTCACCCACAAACCTCCTTTTGTGGTCTTGTACGGGGGGAGTGGCCACGACAGTTACACCATCGCACAGGCACTGGAGTGAGAATTCTTCACCTTCGAACTTTTCTTCAACCATTACTGAAGAATGTTCCTCCAGGATCGTTCGGCAGTGTTCGAGAGCTTCGTCTTTTGTCTGAAAGTGATCTCCCTGGACCATGACGCCCTTGCCACCGGTGAGGCCATCCGGTTTTACGACGACACCCTCAAGACCGCCGATAAATTCTTCGATTCCCTCGAGAGAGGAGAATGTCCTGAACAGGGGATTTCCCGGGATATCATATTTTTCCAGCAGATTTCTTGTGAAAGTCTTTGACGTTTCCAGCCTTGCCAGGCTCTTTGTCGGACCCACGGATGGAATGCCCTCATTTTTCAGGAAATCGACAATGCCGTTATTCAGGGGATCTTCCGGGCCGATTATCGCGAAATCGATACTGTTTTCCCTCGCGAACTTTCCGATTTTTTCCATATCGTCATAGCTTCCTGTCAGCACATCTTCTGAAAGTGACGCGATGCCGGGGTTGTTGGATTTCATGCAGGAAAAAAGCGCGATATTGTGAGCTGATCGCTTTACCGTTTCAGCTATCACATGCTCCCTGGCGCCGTTTCCGATTAATAGTACTCTGGTCATATCTTCCTCCCAACTATCGATTCTGCAGTAAAGCCCGGCACTATACTCAAAAAGTATATATTCGTCAAATATCTTTCAGGTGTGAAGCCCGCAATAAGTTTATGGGTTGAATTGAGGAACGAAACTAGGTTGGCATATATTCACAGAGGAGGTTGTTCGGGCAAAAATCTCACATTCATGAAGTTGGAAGGAGAATATCATACCTTAAATCTCTTTATCTTGTTGTGAAGGGTGTTTCTGTTTATGCCGAGAAAATCGGCTGCGGCGGTTTTTACATTATTGGAGCGCCTCATCGCAATTTTTATCAGGGCCTTTTCGACCATTGACAGGACTTTGTCATATACCCCATCGCTACTGTTCTTTCTGCAATCAAGAATCGTAACGACTTTGTCAAGTCTCTGTTCGAGAACCTCTTCTATGAGGGGAAAAGACGACTCGTCAATATCTTCTTCGCCGATTACCGCTCTGATCAGTTCCTGTTTGCCCATAAAGCGCTCCTTTGAGGTATATAAAACAGCTTTAGATAATCTTCAGAACAATTGCTATCAGAAGAATAATAAACGCAACCCATGCGGATACGATATCTGATATTCTTTTTACCGGATGCTTGATAATATCAGGAACGCCGTCTTCGATCTTTTCCTGATCAATATGCCGGACAACATCTTTCACGAGAGAGGTAAAGTCCTCATGAGAGTTGGCCACCGTATGAAACCCTCTCGTAGTGGTCAGCAACAGATAAACCTTCTTATGCAAAGCCATAGCGTCTACATTGGTAATATCTTCCCATCGGAGATGTTTTTCCCTGAAAAGCTTTCTTATCCCGATGCCCTCATCCCCAATGGTTATCTTGCTCCGGGCTGATTTAAGAAAAATACAAAGAGCGAGAACAAATATAAGGAAAAGGATCACAGGTTCAGCAGGAAAAACCCTGTCAAACATAGAAATCACAAATAACACAAGGATAAACAAGGAGTCCAGAAAAATGGGGAGGAGAAATCCAAACCTCGCTTTATAGGTATTTGAGTTCATGGTAGCTTAATCTTTCCTTACAAAAGCTCCGCTTTTGCCCCCACTTTTTTTAAGGAGTTTTATATCGGACAACACAATCGCCCTGTCCGCAGATTTGCACATATCATATATTGTGAGAGCAGCCACACTCACCGCCGTCATGGCCTCCATCTCCACGCCTGTTCTATTGAAGGTCCTGACCCTTGCAGTAATGGTTATCTCGCCCTTCTCAATATCACTCGAAAAATCGATGTCAATCCCGGTAAGCTCGAGTGGATGACACATCGGGATAATATCGCTTGTCTTCTTGGCAGCCATGATTCCGGCAATCTTTGCGGTGGTGTAGACATTACCCTTTGAAACGCCTCCCGATTCAACAGCCCTTACAGTGGCAGGCCTCATCAGTGCCCTGCCGCTGGCAACGGCCTCCCTCAGGGTAAGATCCTTAGCAGTTACATCGACCATCTTCGGCCTGTTATTTTCATCCAGATGCGTAAACTCCATTGTAACCCTCACCGTTCAACGGGGAAAAACTAACACAGCCCGTCTGTTCAGTCAAGGGAGTTAAATGTCCCGAAAATGACATCCCGGGTTCAAAATGAACGATTATTTGACGGACCCGTAAAAAGTCCAATTTCTTCGCTCAAAACCATTGGGAGGTGCTGTTACCCCGCCTGGCTGGATGAATCTGGAACTCGTGCCGGTGTACTCGACAGGAAGCATTAGCCCTTGATCAGAGGGCTATCCTCAATAAGCGCGCGTAGCGAGAAATTTTTTTGTCTTGACACCCAGCTTTGTTTCTTCTAGGTTGAATCAGTATTGCAAAAAGGGAGGTTTTTCTATTTTAAAACTCGGAGCTTGACTCTCCATGCGACGGTCAGGTTTCCGGCTAATATACAAACCCTTTTCAGAAAAGGATGGAAGATAGGAGCGCCTTTATGGATATGAAGCGGGAGTATTACGAGGACATTGAACTTATCGGAAGCGGTGTTGTTCTTTTCTGGTCCGTAGCGTTTCTGATTTTTCTCTTCACCCTTCCCATCTACACACCAAACTATTACATCTATCTCCTGAATATCATAATAGTCCACGTGATACTTGCAGTGGGGCTTAATATCCTCGTCGGATACACCGGCCAGATATCGCTGGGACATGCCGGGTTCTTTGCGATCGGGGCATATGGGACGGTCTTCCTGATGACGCATTTTCAGGTTCCCTTTATCTTTGCACTTCCGCTGGCGGCATTTATCGCGGCATTTTTCGGTTTTATCCTCGGCCTGCCGGCGTTGAGGCTGGAGGGTCCCTACCTTGCGATCGCGACCCTCGGTTTTGGTCTGGCTATCATGCATGTCATAGGCACATGGGATATTTTTGGAGGCAGGATGGGACTCCATGCCCCGCCACTGGATCTCGGAATACCGAAGATGGGCTTCAGCTGGGTGCTGGAGTCCGATGTCAGTATGTACTATCTGATACTGGTCGTTGCCGTCATAATGATAGTGAGCGCCATAAATCTCATGAAGACGCGCGTAGGAAGGGCATTTGTCGCAATAAGAGACAGCGATATCGCGGCAGAGG
>JAUXBI010000084.1 GCA_030619435.1 Syntrophaceae bacterium | reverse complement strand
GGAATCTTGCGAGGCATGGTGTGAAAGTGTGCGTTCTGAGCGCCGAGGTCTGCGAAGCTCAGTTCTCGCGCTATGTACACCATTTTCTGAAATGCCCTCCGGTGGAGGAAGAAGAAGCCTTTGTTGAATACCTCTTAAGGATAGCAAAACAGGAACATCTGGAAGGATGGGTGCTCTTCGCATCCAACGATCAATATTTAAGGATATTAGCCCGCAACAGGTCGCTACTGGCCAGGCACTATGTCATAACTGTACCGCCATGGGAGATCGTCAGATTTCTGTACGATAAACGCCTAACTTACTCTCTTGCGAAAGAGGTTGGCATCCCCATCCCTGAAACCCACAGGCCGGAAGACCTGAACGGACTTCTTTCGCTGGATATTGACTTCCCCGTAGTACTCAAACCGGCCGTTACTCACCGCCTGATCGCGGTCGCCCAAAGTAAGGCGTATCGTGCCGATAACAGACAGGAGCTTCAAAACTTGTATAAACAGATGTGCCGGCTTATTGGCCCGGGAGATGCTCTTGTGCAGGAGTTCATCCCGGGAGGAGCGGCAGTCTTGTTCTCATTTGCCGGGTATTTCAAGAACGGCGATCCGGTTGCCGGCCTGTCAGTAAAGCGACTGCGGCAATATCCGATGGAATTTGGCAAACTAAGCACCTTCGTGGAGGTTATTAATAACCCGGAACTTGAGAAGCTTGCAACGAGATTGCTTCAGCCCATAAGGTACACGGGTCTCGCTGAAGTCGAGTTTATGTGGAATGAAAAGCACGCGCGCTTTGAACTCCTGGAAGTCAACGCCAGGTTCTGGGCATGGCATGAGCTCACAATAACTGCGGGCCTTGACCTGCCCTGTCTCGCCTTTGCTGATGCTCTCGGGGCACAACGAATACCGGCTGGTTCCACGCGCGACGGTACGCAACTGATACATCTTCTGACCGACATGTATGTGGCTGGGCAGGAAATTTACCTGGGGAGACTCACCGTCCGGCAATACCTTGCGTCATTGCGCGGCGCACCCACTTTTGCTGTCCTTTCGCTCAAGGATCCTCTACCGTTTATCGTGGAGGCATTTTTTCTGTTGCACCGGGCACTTCACAGGCTGGCATCCGGGAAAGACCGGGTTTCAAAAAATAAGTGAAGAGGAATAACAATCTCTATGGTACCATGACAGTTCACAGTTCAAGCCAAAAGATCATACGTGCTTTTATTCAAACCATTCGGATGGGTTGTCGGCAGCGGATACTACGGCTGAAGAACCTAAAGGATTGAGGGGTGGAGGGAGTATTGGGGAGTATGTTCTTAAAATCGAAGAAAGGCCAAGATGAATATTCTTAAGGCAGTTCTAAAACACGAGGTCTTCCCAGCGTTAGGTTGTACCGAACCTATTGCAGTTGCCTACGCCGCCGGCATTGCTGCTCAAGAAATCAGAGATGAGATTGAAGAAATAAAAATAAAGGTTGACCCCGGGGTTTATAAGAACGGTTTTGCGGTTACTATTCCGAATACAGGAGGAGAAAAGGGTAATTTAATTGCCGGCGTTTTAGGAGCCCTGATCAGAAAGCCTGAATTGAAGATGGAAATCCTGAAATCCGTCAGCAAAGAGATGATAGATTGGGCCAAAGAATTGATTCATACAGGAAAAGCAAAGATTGGTTATGATAAGTCAAAGACAGGACTGTATATTGAAGTTTTTATTAAAACCGAAAATGACTCGGTCAGGGCAGTGATAGAAGGTTCCCATATGAATCTGGTTAGCTTGGGAAAAAACGATCAAACGCTTTTTGAAAAAGAGTTTGGAGAAAACAGTCCTGCTGATCACGAGTATAAAAAGGCTTTGAAGGATATGAAGATATCGGAGTTCATTGATCTGGCTCAGGGCATTGACGATGAAGATTATGATCACATCAAACGCGGCATTGATATGAATCTGGAAGTCTCCGAAGCAGGACAGAGACTGCAGAAAGCCGGCTATTATATTTCCGATTCAGTGAAGAAAGGATACCTTTTGAATGATGTTTTCTCCTCAACCAAGGTGCTTACCACTTCAGCTGCAGATGCCAGAATGGCCGGTCTGGATCTGTCGGTGATGTCCAGCGGAGGAAGCGGAAACCAGGGGATTGTTGCTATTCTGATCCCTTACAATGTCGGCAGATATTTCAATATTAAAGAAGCAAAGATTGTCCAAAGCATTGCTTTATCCCTTTTAGTAAACAGTTACATAAAATGTTTTACAGGTGATTTGTCCCCACTTTGCGGATGCGCGGTCGCGGCAGGGACAGGTGCTGCCGTTGCCATTGTTTACCAGCAATACGGAAAAGATATGGGAAAAATTACCTTAGCTGTCAATAATGTAATCAGCGATCTGGGGGGCATACTTTGCGATGGCGCGAAAGAGGGATGTGCTTTAAAAATAGCAACCTCTACAGATTCGGTAATTCGTTCCGCTTATATGGCTATGAATGATTATGGCATTACATCGATGGAAGGTTTTGCCGGCAAAACAGCGGAGGAAACAATCTACTATTTAAGCAAAATAAGCAAACTTGGTATGGCAAAAGTAGATGATACGATACTTGGAATAATGATCGAGAAAACCCTTTGAGCCTGATGTTTATATGTGCAGCAAATAAAGGTACCCGTTCGTGGTTTATCCCGGCTCCTCGGGATTCACGGTTGAAAAAACGGAGAATTGAAATCAACATCCAAAATGCTTCTATCATTCGCCCTGTCACTAAGCCTATCGTTGCATAGTGTATTGGAAAAACCGTGAACTGTGAACCGGCAACCGTTAACCGCTAATATCCATACTGAATTCTGTAAATAAACTCATATCTTATCAGGCAGTTCCAGTTCCAGGGATTTTATCTTTCTAAAAAGGGTGCTTTTGTGGATGCCGAGGGCCCTCGCTGTCTTCAGGCGATTCCAGTTGTTTCTCCTCAGCGCGTTTGTCAGAAATACAGCCTCCATATCTTTGAGGTTTGTTATCTCCATGCCCTCCGGATGACTGAGGACGCCGGGCCCACAGACCGGTTCGGGGAGATGGGAATGCATAATCATCTTTGATTTACACATTATGAAAGAGTGCTCGATAATATTTTCCAGTTCCCTTATGTTGCCGGGATAATCATATGACATCAGACAGGCGAGAGCCTCGTCGGTAATTCCGTCAATAGCCTTGTTCTGAACAAAACAGAATGCCTTGATAAAATGGTCTACAAGCAGGGGGATATCCTCTTTTCTCTCGCGCAGGGGTGGCAGTTCCAACCTGATCACATTGATTCGATAGTAGAGGTCTTCTCTGAATTTCCCCTGTTTTACCATCTTGAAGAGATCCCTGTTCGTGGCGGTTATTATGCGAACATCCGCCCGTTCGCTCTTCACCGCGCCGAGTGGTTCATAAGTCTTTTCCTGCAGTACGCGCAGCAGTCTTACCTGCAGGGCCGGGGAGATGTCCCCTATCTCATCCAGGAATATCGTGCTCCCCTCGGCGAGCCTGAATCGCCCGGGTTTATCTTTTCTTGCGTCTGTAAATGCCCCCGCCTTGTAGCCGAAGAGTTCTGATTCCAGTAACGTGTCAGGCATGGCGCCGCAGTTTACTATGATAAGCTGTTTGTTCTTTCTCGAGCTCAGGTTATGTACCGCCCTCGCGAAGAGCTCTTTGCCTGTTCCGCTTTCTCCTTCAATCAGGACAGTGCTCAGGCTGTCCGCCACATCCGGGAGTATATCGAACAGCTCATACATCCTATGGTTTTTTGATATTATATCTTCGAAGGTATATTTCTGCTCGATCTTCCTGCGCAGCTTTTCAACAAGGCTGATATCTCTGAAGGTCTCCACAGCGCCGATTATCTTTCCATCCGCGTCTCTCAACAGAGCGGTGGATATACTAATGGGGGCCTGTTCTCCCCCCGCGTTTATGATATTAACAGCCTTGTCTCTTATGGATTTACCTGTTGCCACCGTCTGCCTGAGGGCGCAATCCCCTTCGCATATATCGGCCTTCAGGACATCCTTGCACAGCTGGCCTATGGCATCTTCACGCAGTACTCCCGTTATGTTTTCGGCCGCCCTGTTAAATGACGTAATACGCCATTCGTGATCCACCGTGAAGACGCCGTCGGTTATTGAATCGAGTATGATGTCCCGATCTTTGATGTCGCTCATGGATAAGAATATCCTTCGTTTTTAAAAATTGATGGTTATGACCACCCATCTTGCGATCTTGATATAATCGAATTCAGTCATTCATCAACGTTCCTTATATGACTTATTCAAAAACAGGTCTATTATCAGTTGCGCGATTCCTTCGGCGTCGTCGATGTTCAGACAGGGAACATTAACCTTCAATCGCTTATCACTGGCGACGGCAATCAGATTATCCTTTCCGGAACAAAGCATATCACGATTAAGGGAGGCGCGGAAGAGCTCGATTTTGGAATATGGATTCCCCTTGAATCCCTCCGTAAGGATAATATCCACATCATGGATGTACCTGTTTCTCAGTTCTCCGATTCCCGGGTCTTTTTCAGAATCTTCGACGACGGCAACCTGCTCGGGGGATGAGATGACAGTCATTCGCGCGCCGGCCTTTCTGTGCCGCCAGCTGTCTTTCCCCTCCCGGTCGATGTCAAATCCATGGCGACTGTGTTTAATTGTTGCCACGCGCCAGCCATTCCGTGTCAGTTCCGGTATTATCTTTTCAATCAATGTGGTTTTACCGGAACCTGATTTGCCCACAAAAGACACTACAGGAATCATGTTTCCTCCAGACGTTTTATGCGCTTGATTCTTCTCTCTATAAACCTAAGAAAGGGGCGCATATTGGGCGTGCCGCCACCCTCCGATATAATCTGCATGATCTTGCGGGGATCCAGTATCGCGGAGCCGCTGAGATGTGTTACCGGCGTTTGGGCGAATGCCTCGCCGAGCATGGGCGTCGAGGGCCCCATTATTGTTACGTGTCTTGGATTGCCGAGGCCGTTGAGGATTTCCTCGATGGTGTTATTCAGGATCGAGGTGGCGGTAATAATTGCTACACTGCATTTTTCAAGGATGCGGTTTATGTTCTTCCCTTCCGGGATTTCCATGCGCTTCGGATCTTTTTCTATGATGTGGAGATTTGCCCCCGTTTTTCTTATCCGTTCTACAAGAGGACCAAAATATCCCACCATGGCCACCCTGTCTGTGGGGGACAGGGTCATCAGCGCTATGGAATCTCTTTCCGGTTCTTCCGCAATATCAGGGCCAATCATCGCGTTTGCCGTGGCCAGACCCAGCGCCTTTTCCAAGGGGTTTTTACCATTGACGAGAAGGTCTAAAATTTCTGAAGCATCAGATCCTGCCAGCGTTCCTGCTTTGCTGAAAACCCCACACCCAGGGGGCAGTTCATTTCTCAGCAGGGCGGACAGTCCCGGCCTGTCCCCCTCCAGCAATACACCGACATAACCCAGACCTATCCTTGCCTCTTCTACATAAAGTTTTTTGCTGCGGTTGTACAGGTGTTCATGAATGTGCTTGGATATGTCACCCATCTTTATCATTCTACCGTCCTTCTAATAGAGACCGTGTTGGTAAAATCAAGGTTTCTAACCTTTTACCTCCAAGTTGTGCCGGGCAAAAACCTAACGGTATTATATTGTAGTGTCAGGTCATCCGCAATCACTAAAAATAAAAAAGGGAACAACCCCCAAAAGAGTTATTCCCTTTTAACCCCGATAAACGGGATAAGTGCGTCAATGAAATTATTTTCTGCCAAAAAACGCAGAAAATAATTTCTAACTTACTAATACCCGGTATTATTTCTCATTTTGTTATTCTATAGGATAGTCTGCCTTTATCCATGCCTTCCAGCCACCGTCCATACTGACGACATTTGTGTATCCCATCTGTCCCAATGTACAGGTAGCGAGACATGAACGGCCACCTGACTTACAATAGCAGATTATATAGCTGGCTTTATTAGGGAGCTTCTTTGCCACTTTGAATTCCAAGAGACCGCGTGGAATATTTACTGCCTTTGGAAGATGGCCTTTCTTGAACTCCTTGGCTGTTCTGCAGTCAACAACAATCACTGCCTTCCCTGACTCCATGTATGCCTTGGCATCAGCGACTGATATCTCCTTTATCGTTTTCTTGGCTTCCTTTACAAAATCCTTGTCGGTCATATCTGCCAGGCAGGCAGCGGATAATGAAAGGATGAAAAGAAAAACAAAGGAAACAATCAAACTCTTTTTAACAAACATCTGTTTACGCATAACGATTCTACCTCCGAAAATTTATTATATTATCTCGACGACGCCCTTCTAACACATTTCTTAAAAAAAGCAAATTATTTTGTGATTACTCACTATGTAATCAGTCTGTCCCGACAAGTCGGGATTAGACTGAAGGCTGTTAGTCCTTTGTAACCTGAATGCCTTCAGCCTATAGCTTAACAACTTACGCACAATAAGGGCTTGATACCGCTGATCTGCTCTCTTAATTCTTGACTCCATTTTCAAATCTATGGTATTGCGTCTTTCGATTTCGGGACTACTTATATGATTAAGAAATTACATAAATTATTTTCCTCTGTAAAACTTACCATTTTTTTATTTCTTTTTCTGGCAGTTACCTCTGTCCTGGGTACGATAATCCAGCAGGGCCTGCCCTTTGAAATATATGAGGCGGTTTACAGTCCCAGAGTGTTCAACATTTTGAAATTCCTCGATATCTTTGACATGTACCATTCATGGTGGTTTTTACTTCTTCTGGTATTGTTGTCAATCAACATAACTATATGCACATCCAGGCAAATCCCCCGTATTATCAAACTGATTTTCCCGGAGAAAAAAAAGATTGATGACACAGTCTTCAGATCATCACAGATTCGAAAAGCATTTCAGAGTCAGAAAAAACTGTCAGATGTTGAGCGGCAAGCGGAGACACTCATAAAATCCCTTGTTGGAAACCCTGTAAAGACTGTCAAAAACGATGCCATCTATTTTCTCGCGGAAAAGGGGAAGTATTCAAGACTGGGGATGATCTTTGTTCATATCAGCATTCTTCTGATACTGGCCGGTGGATTGGCAGGGACCATGTTGGGGTTTAACGGCCAGATGAATATTGTTGAAGGGGAAGCATCTGATACAGTCATACTGTTTGGAGGGGAAGGGACTGAAAAGCTTGATTTTGACGTTCGCTGTGATGATTTTACCGTCGAATTCTATAAAACGGGTATGCCAAAAGAATATAAAACTGATTTAACAATAATCGATGATGAGAAAAAAGTTGCCACCGGAGTAATTAGAG
>JAUXBI010000240.1 GCA_030619435.1 Syntrophaceae bacterium | reverse complement strand
TCCCGATTCTGTCGGGATTAATCACAGGAATACATTGAGTATTTTCAGTATGGTGATTTGTCCCTGACGCCGAAATCGGACGAAAGGAGGTGTTTTGCAAAGGTCTTTATTCGTACCCCTCTTCATCGGCCAAAATGTCCAGATGCAGAGTTGCTATATCTTCCACATCCAGATTGGGTTTTCTCTCTGTTTCTCTGAGGTCCACCGTCTTTATATATTTATTGCAGACGTTGCACACATCGACCCTGTACTTTTCCTCATCCTCAATAGTGAAGTAGGCCAACGTCTGTTGATCTTCATTTCCGCAGAAGGGACATTTGACACGCCCGAATTGCCATTCAAACCCGCACTGGCCGCAGAAAAGAAATCTTTTACCTCCTTCTTCTCTGATCTCTGATATCTTCGGTTCCCTGCCGCATATGGGGCAATAACCTTCAGACCACCGTGGTCCCGAGATGATCATATTTCTGTATTTTTCCGAAAGGATCTCCAGCGCCGGTCTCAGGCTCTCTTCAACAAGAAAACCTAACAGATCAAAAATGCCTCCATCTTCATTGTTATCCTCGGCACCTTCATCCTGCTGAAACGTAAAAGAATCACGAACCATTTCCATGTAGTCCAGTCCGCCATCTTCCATCTTCTTTATTATCTCGCCGGTTTCCTCCAGTGCCCTTTTATGGGCTATTTCCAGCAGGGCGACAAAATATTCCTTTGGCCCTTCAAGATCGAACTCCCCTCCTGAGAAATCAACGAGGGGCAATCCCCCGGCAAGTTTTTTCTCTATGAGCGATTCATCCACGTTAAAGATGTTTTCCTGTACCTTACGACGATACTGTTCTCTAAGTATAAGCACCTCTTCGAGAATGCCCAGCAGTTCTTCGTAATGGGGTTTCATATTTTTGTACCCGTCAATGGTCTTCAGGGTTTCTTTCAGTACTTCTGCCATGCTTCACCTCTTTTAGGGTTTTAAAACGAAAGGCCCCTATATATTCTTTTTTCTACAAACTCAAGTAATTCTTCTTCAGGATGCAAGGGGAAAGGGGCCTGTTCTCAATCGAACAGGCCCCTCATTCTTGACAGGTTTCCCCGCCGGCGTTCGGTGCAGGTATTGTTTCTACTCCGAGATTTCCAGTTTTCCTGATTCTTCCATCTCTTTCAACCATTTCGGGCATTGTTTTTCCGCCCAGGATCTTGTAACCCATCCGGTAAGGATAGCTGACACAGAACCGGGAACGCCAACTGTACCCAGATACAAATGGATAAAAAAGAATGGGAATATAACAAAGAATCCGAGGGCATGCAGGGGATACATCCACCTTACCAGCTCCACCGGAAAACCAAGAGGAAACCACATAATCAATCCGGTGACCGACATGACAACCCCGAAGAACGCCACTGCCCAGAAAAATGCCTTCTGACCGGGATTGTATTTCCCGGTTTCGGGAACCTTGTCGACATGCCACAGATAACCACCTGCCACCATAATCCACTCCAGATCCTCGGGAAATTTGAATATGCCGGCCTCCTTCCACCATACCAATATGGCGAAGAGGAGCGACGGGATGAACACAAGCCCGGAGAAGTTGTGAATCAGTTTCAGGTTCTTCAATCCTCCAACAGGAATCGCGAGAAAATTGAACGAATGGAACATCATTGCCAATCCCGTAATCATAAGGATCAGACAGGAAATAGCCATGCACCAGTGCACTATCCTCTCAAACCCATCAGATACTTTTATCATTCCTTTTTTCATTCTATTCGCCTCCTTCCTTGCTTACCTGATCCCCGTCACCACTTGTATCCTTGGGACCATGAGTGATGTAGTGTAAGAAGGATCCCGCAATTACGCCACCCGCCGCAAGCAGGCTGAGCGGTTTGAGCCAGTCTTTCCAGGCAATAACTGAGAGCGGTACTCTTGGTTTTTCCGGAAGCTTGTCATAGACGCCAGCCTTTTCCGGAAGGATATATATCATATGAGTTCCATCCACAAACTTGTCTCCATACACAGAGGTGTCGCCGCCAAGCTCCTTTGCCCTTTTGTAAGCGATCTTCAGCATCTCAGCCTTGTCGCCGAACATAAGGGCGCCTGTGGGACAGGCCTTGACACATGCCGGTTCCATATCGCTTTCTATCCTGGAATAACACATATCACACTTGAGAATCTTGTCGGTTTCAGGATCATATTTAGGTACCTCGAATGGACACGCAAAGACGCATTCCTTGCACCCTATACACTTACTGTCATCGAGGGCAACCGTGCCGTATTTCGTATAATACAGGGCTCCGCTCGGGCATACCTTCACACAGGCGGCATCTGTACAGTGCATACAGGCATCATGCCTGAACAGCCAGTCAACTCCGCCATTGCCATCGGATATCTCCTGAAACCTTATGATGTTCCAAGTGTTGGGCTGCAGATCGGGCGGGTTCTGGTATGTCCCGGTGTTGAAGGTCTGTTTTGCCGGCAGCTGGTTCCACTGCTTGCATGCCAGCTGGCAGGCTCTGCATCCGGTACATTTGGAGAGATCACACAGTTTGATTTTTTCAGACATGACTTATACCTCCTTCCTTTCGACATTTACCATGAAGGCCTTGCTTTCCGGTATCATGGTATTGGGGTCTCCGATAAACGGAGTAATGATGTTGGCGGAATCAC
>JAUXBI010000035.1 GCA_030619435.1 Syntrophaceae bacterium | reverse complement strand
GCAGCCGTCACGCTGGATAGACTGTGTGGACAATAACTAATTTTCAGAGGAGGATTTTAAATTATGAATGTTCTCGACACACTTGAAAAAGAACAGATGAGAGCAGATATTCCCGGATTCAAGCCGGGTGACACCGTGAAGGTGTATGTAAAGATTATAGAGGGTCAGAAGGAAAGGATCCAGATTTTTCAGGGATCCGTTATACGCAAGAGGGCGGGGCAGAACCGCGCCACTTTTACCGTAAGAAAGATATCTTCCGGCATAGGGGTCGAAAGAACCTTTCCCCTTCATTCCCCCATTATTGACAAGATAGAGATAGTAATGCGTGGCAGGGTCAGACGCTCAAGACTTTATTATCTGAGGGAACTAACGGGCAAGAAGGCAAGGATAAAGGAACTTGGCAGAAGATGAAATGCATGGATTTGAACTGCGTGCCCGCTGGCTTGGTTTTGACGCGATTGCCGGCATCGATGAGGCTGGAAGGGGGCCTCTCGCAGGCCCCGTTGTCGCGGCAGCGGTAATCTTCCCTTCAGGTTACACAAACGGGGAGATCAGAGACTCGAAAAAGCTGACTCCCCTGAAAAGAGAAGCCCTGTACAAAGTAATAAGAAGTGACGCCATTTCCGTTGGTCTGGGCGCTATAGAAGCTTTCACCATAGACAGGATCAACATTCTCCAGGCAACACTGGCCGCAATGAAAACGGCCGTTTTGAGTCTCTCTCCCCAACCGGATTACATCCTCATAGACGGAACGAATAATATCGACATCCCCATCCAGCAGGAAACAATTATCAGGGGAGATTCCCTGAGTGTTTCCGTAGCGGCAGCTTCCATAATAGCCAAGGTATCAAGAGACCAGCTCATGGACAGGTATCATGTCCTGTACCCTCAGTATAACTTCCTCAAGAATAAGGGATATGGCACGAAGGAACATCGAGAGGCAGTGAAGAAACATGGCCGATGCAAGATCCACAGGAGATCTTTCAGGATCAAATAACATAGAGAAGGGCAAAAAAGGGGAAGATATAGCGGCCGCCTGCCTGCGAAAAGAAGGATACAGGATCGTTGAAAGAAATTACAGATGTCTTTATGGAGAAATTGACATTATCGCCATGGATGCCGGAGATGTAGTCTTTGTCGAGGTAAAGAGTAGAAAATCGGACAATTTCGGCTCTCCTGAAGAGGCAGTTGGTGTAATCAAACAGAGAAAAATTTCAAAAGTAGCGCTCAACTATCTGCAGGAAAAGGAACTTGCCGATCACAACGCGAGATTTGACATTGTAGCTGTAAAATTCATGCCGCAGGGTAACTGGGTGAAAATCATAAAAAACGCCTTTGACCTGGGATGTTGATCGAGAACCGTCATGCAAAAAGGAACATTATACATCGTTTCCACTCCCATAGGTAATCTGGAGGATATAACTCTGCGTGCTATCCGCATTCTCAGAGAAGTCAAGCTGATCGCGGCGGAGGATACACGCAGGACAAAGATCCTGCTTGATGCTTATGGGATTGATACGCCTCTCACAAGCCTCCACGACCGGAACGAGCTGAAAAAAAGCGTCCATCTGATAGCCAGACTGAATGAAGGAATGGATATAGCCTATGTTTCCGACGCGGGCACACCCGGAATATCCGATCCGGGCTATATCTTCGTTAAACAGGCCGTCTCAGAATCGATCAGGGTTGTCCCTGTTCCCGGACCGGTCGCCGCAGTCGCCGCTCTTAACGTCTCCGGCCTTCCCATGGACAGTTTTGTCTTCTTCGCGTTCTTGCCCTCCCGCCGCGGGAAAAGAAGGCAGCTGCTGGAATCCATCAAAGAAGAATCAAAAACAATGGTGTTCTACGAATCACCCAACCGGCTTGTCGCTACCCTTCAGGACGTCAATGAAATCCTCGGGGACAGACAGATTGCCGTGTCCAGAGAACTGACGAAGATATACGAAGAAACACTGCGCGGGACCGTGAGTGAGGTCAGCGAATCTCTCCGGGGGAGAAAGATAAAAGGGGAAATCACACTGGTAATTTCGGGAGCCGTAAGGGATCGCACAGTTCAATCTGCCGAAGAGATACGGGCAAGATTTCAGGAAGCACGAAAAGACCCCTCTTCCTCCACAAGAGATATTATAGACGCCCTCTCGGAAGAGCTGGATATGCCGAGAAAGGAAATATACAGACAAGTCCTTGACTTTATAAAGGAAAACTCGAATAACGAAGCATCCTGACATTCTTCAAAAGATGCGGCTCCTGGATTGGGGTAATAAGGTTACCGATGCAGTCATTAGTCACGGTCCGACCCTCGCCCTCGACCTTATTTACCAACATCTTTAAGCAAATCTTTCACCCCGGCCTTCACAAGCGCGGGGTTAAAATATAACTTAATCTTTTTTGCGCCTCTGGCATCGACAAAGGTGTTGTCAAAAGTCAGATCGACCTTTTTTAAGACCTTTATGCTTTTGTCCGTCAGTATGAAGTGGTAGCTCAGTGTCCCAAATACGAGGGCACCTCCAATGACAAGTACGATCAGCATCTTTTTCATGATGAACCCCCATTAATTTAAGGCGGAAAAGCCGCGGGCTCTGTCCCTGCGCTTAAGAAATTAATCTATGACTCGAAATTATATCTCGTCATCCAGCTCCGTACTCTCCTCATCGTATATACTTTCATTAACTTTACTATAATGGATAGTGTTGCTTCCCTCACACCACATCTTATATCCATCCCAGCACGGCTCCGAAAATCACCAGACAGACAATATCAAAAACAAGTATTGTACTCACTGTGATGGTCTGTTTTCTGGTATTATTCATATCATAGACCCAAAAGGCCACCAGCCAGAAGGGCATATATCCGATCAGCCAAATCAGCCAAGGGGATCCGACATCCCACCATGAATAATCCCATGTAAGCGCGCCTGCCAGATTCAGGAGTACTTCAACAGCGACACACAGGATGGACATGAAACCCGCAATCAGTATTCGGTTGTTTATACCCATGATCTTCATCCACTTGTACTCCGGAAGGAGAAAAGTACTCATAAGCCCCATGATGAGAAACATGGAGGTGATTTCGATATTCAGCCCTATCAGGATGAGATAGCATGTGTCGCCTCCGGGAGCGCTCCATACGGGGGCATATTGAGTAAAATAAAAAACCAGCGAGTTCCAGATTTCATTGAACCAGTCCATGCCCCAGAATGCCAGCCCCGCCAGTACCGCAGACCAGTTACGGTTCGACATCTCTTTGGTGTAAACAAAGATAACAACGAGTAAAAGCGGTATGATGTACCATTTGAACTGTGCAGGGTCCCGCAGTATGGACAGGGCCTGCATGGAATAATCCGTTATGGATGATGGATCTTTTACCATGGAAAGCGCGTGTGATGATAAATCAACCATTTTTCAACCTCCACTGTTTTTTATGAACCGGCACTGATAATGCGATCGTAAAAAGTCGAATTCAGCGAATCTGTCACTTCGGTCAGAGGGAGAGATCTCGTACTTTCAGCGTATTACATTACAAAAAATTCTCATCCGGACGTGAACCGGAGATAACCCGAAGCACATCGGCCCCCATGTCCGAAAGGTTCATGGTAGCATAAGGTACAGGCAGAAGAGTGGTGAAATCCAGAACTTTTAAACCATTCAGTGGTCCAGACATACCAGATATTTCCTCAAACTCTCTCCGGCCGTATGAGTTTTCACCTGAAGTCATAGTCGATATCCAAGACAACGGCCTGATTATGGCCCCGCAAAATTACTTCAACAGCGGGCTCAACTCGCCAAACATTGTCATAAGCTGATCAAAGTATTTCGGATTTTCGAGGCTCATAATCTTGTCCCAATTTTCCATAATCTCCTCGGGAGCGGGAATTCGCTCACCATCCGAGAGTATCGTTCCCGGACCGGTCATTATCGCGCTTCTGCTGTAATAACCGAGAATGGCATTGATCATAACCCCGGAGTCTTCACACTGTTCGGAACACATGTAGAGTACCAGAGGGGTGATAAAATCCGGTTTCATCCTGGCAAAAAGGTCGGGCGGTAGAACATCTTCCGTAAGCCGTGAAGCGGCAAGGGGAATCAGAACATTGGTCTTGATATTATACTTAGCCCCCTCAAACTTCAACACATTGGCAAACCCGGCAAGAGCCATCTTTGCTGAAGCATAGTTACTCTGACCGAAGTTCCCAAACAGGCCGGCGCCCGAAGTCGTCATGATAATCCTTCCATAACCGTTCTCACGCATATTTATAAAGGCAGGTCTCGTAACACAGTAGGCCCCCTTCAGGTGAACACCCACAACGGCATCCCAGTTTTCCTCCTCCATCTTGTGAAAGGCACCGTCCCGGAGAATACCCGCGTTATTCACGAGTATATCAACCTTGCCGAACGCGTCGATGGCTGTCCGGACAATATTTTCCCCACCTTTAACGGTTGCCACGTTATCATAGTTCGGCACCGCCTCACCACCGAGTGCTTTTATCTCTTCAACAACCTTGTTTGCCGCCGCACTATCCGACCCGACTCCATCCCTTGTGCCGCCAAGATCGTTTATCACCACCTTCGCCCCTCTCTTCGCAAATTCAAGAGCGTGACATCTACCCAGACCGGAACCGGCACCGGTTACAATAGCAACCCTACCTGTAAAATCAATCTTCGACATATTCCGCTCCCCCTTTATCATCCCCGCTAATCCCTGCTCGGCAGAGACGCTTCGAAATGGCCTGTTATCTTGACATCTTCGTTTTCATCCCTGGCTACAACCTCACAGAAGATAATGTTTTCCCCATTCTCCACACGTTTATCCATCACCTTACCGGTAATGCTGATAGTGCTTCCCGGTTTCGTCATCCCGGAAAAGCGCACTCCGAATTTTTTCAGGTACTTCTTCGGAACCCAGCCGGTAATCGCCTGGCCCGCAAACCCCATGATCAACATGCCATGCGCTATGACACCATCCTTCATGCCAACCGCCCTGGCAAAGTCATCGTCCGTATGGAGAGGATTGAAATCGCCTGATGCCCCTGCATACATCACATGCTGAAGCTTCTGAAGAGGTCCCTTAGTCAGTTCGGGCATGTCGTCTCCTACATTGACATCTTCATAAAATAGTTCCTGTGCCATGATAATCCTCCTATTTCCTCTCGATTATCAGCGATCTCGATTTCGCCACATCTTCGCCCCTCTGGTTTTTGTACAGCACTTCCAGGGTAACCATATCCATCTTGGAACCGGACTTGCTCTCCTTTTCCTCAATGCTTGTCACCTTGGGCGTCCCTGTGATGATATCTCCCGGATATATCTGCCGGTAATATTCGTATTCTTCCTCACCATGCAGCACCATCATAAAATTGATCTTTAGATCGTTAATAATAGCGGGCATTTTATCACTCCACAGCATGGGAACCGTCAGAAATGTTGGGGGTGCGGGCGAATCTTTATACCCTTCCGCAATAGCTGCTTCTTTATCCAGATAGACAGGATTAGGGTCACCGATTGCTTTCGTAAGCTCCTTGATTTTGCCTCGCTCCACTTCCCATATAATCGGCGAATATTCCGTGCCGACTTTTGATAAATCAGCCATAGATTACCTCCTTTTTGGGTGCATCCTCACACTATGCACCATACTTGCCGACAATGGCGATACTGCACACGTTCATAAAGGGGAATCCACCCAGATTGTGCGTCAGGCCAATTTTCGGATCCTTCAACTGGCGATCACCTGCCCTGCCATGTAGCTGCAGGTACATTTCATACAGCATGCGCAGACCGGACGCCCCGATGGGATGGCCGAAACATTTCAAACCTCCATCCACCTGACATGGAACTCCGCCGTCAAGATCATAGAAACCATTCATAACATCCCTGGGTGCCTGACCTCTTTCCGATATGTGCAGATCCTCCATGGTGACAAGCTCCGTGATGGAGAAACAATCATGTACCTCCATCATGCTTATCTCTTCCCTCGGATTCTTTATGCCCGCCTCTTTATAGGCTGCCGTACTTGCCTTTGACGTCGTAATGAAATGAGCCCCATCCCAATCATAGGCAAATTCAGTTCCGTTACTCAGCGAAAGTTGCAGGGCCTTGACTGAAACAAGGTCTTTTTTACCAAGAGATTTCGCAATCTCCGGCGTCGTGACTATTGCACAGGCAGAACCGTCACTTACGCCGCAGCAATCAAACAATCCCAGAGGGTAGGCAATCTGGGGAGCATTAAGAACCTGCTCCTCGGTCACAGCCTTTCTCAGATGCGCCTTCGGGTTAAGTGCCCCGTTTGCATGGCTCTTTGACGAAACATGTGCCAGTGCCTTCCTGACCTCATCTATATCGAGGCCGTACTTCGCCGCATACCCGGTAGCCAGCATCGCAAAAGCACCCGGCGCCGTCATGTTTGCCATCCAGAGCTGATTCACTACCCCCATCAAAGAGTTGAATTCGGGCAGGCCACCGTACCCTATGTCTTTCAACTTTTCGACGCCAATCGCAAGCGCTATGTCACAGGCGCCGGATGCTACCGCATATACCGCGCCTCTGAACGCCTCTGTTCCGCTCGCACAATAATTCTCCACACGCGTTACGGATATATTCGGAAGGCGTAGCGACATGGACGCGGGAAGAGCGCTTTTTCCTGCACCTGCTTCATCAAAACAGTTCCCAAGCCATGCGGCCTGAATATCCTTTCTCTCGAGTCCCGCATCTTCCAGACATTCCTGGAATGCCTCAACCATCAGTTCCTCGGAGCCGTCATTCCACCTTTCACCGAACTTTGTACATCCCATTCCGATTATTGCCACTTTATCTCTGATTCCCGTTGCCATTACGCGTCACCTCCTCTCGCCTGGGGTATAGCCTTCCAGAAATACCCGGTAAAGCCACGCCTTTCATCAAAATACCGTTTCCTAAAAGACATTTTCACCTTCATCCCCACCTTTATCTGATCCAGGTCACAATCAGTAAAATCGAGCATGGTTCTTCCGCCTCCGTCATATCCTATCAAACCGTATATGGCAGGCGGATCAACGGATGCTGCAAGCATATCTCCGGTAAACATCAGGATCTCTGCCTCTTTATCCGCAAATTCATATTCATCAAATTCGTTGACAGCCCAGCAATCCGGATTTACGCAGACCGGCATCGCGGGAAATTGTGGCGTTCCGCATTTTCTACACCTTGCACCCACCAAACCGAGCAGCATCTTTCGTTTTCTCCACAGAACCGTAAGCGCGCTGCTCGGATTGGCCTCACCCCTGATTCCCAGATCGGCAACAATGAGGTCTCTGAACTTTGAATACCTTTGATAACTTGCCAGTTCAGCCCTGTTCGCGAGAGATCCCGTAATACCATTCGGGCCTTTGAAATCTTTTATTCTGTCAGTCACTTCAAATGCCATGACATCACATCCCTGGCCGAAACTTGCCAGCAACAGCTTATCGCCGGGCTTCGCCTCCTCCAACGCGGACACGAACATGACAAACGGATGGGCTGTGCCGGTATCACCGCAGACTGCGTGCATATTATTCTGTACTTTTTCCTTGTTTATGCCGAGTTTTCCTGCAATGCCCTTATGGGTGCCTCCAAAATAACAGGGATATATTACCTTGTCGAAATCGTCTATTTTCATCCCTGTCTTTTCCAGGAAACCGCCGATTGCCTGAGGGATAATCTTTCCATAACCTTCATCCCTCTGCCATCTTTCTTCCCAGCCATAATCGAATTCCTTGCCGGCGCCTCTGTAATGATCTATGAAGTCACAGTTAACAGAATGGCTGCCCTTGAACTCCGCTATAACATCATTCTTTCCGAACAACAAAGCCGCTGCCCCGTCACCGAAGAACATTTCAACCATGGTGGCCATCTTTGTTCTGCGTTGATCGGAAGCCACCACAAGGACACTGTCCTTATTGCCGGCTTCGATGGATTCCAGCGCTGAGATTGCAGCCGTCGTTCCGGCCTTTATGCACGAGGTGAAGTCGGCGTTTGAAACTCCGTCTTCTTTCATATTAAGTGCCGCGGCGACAATCCCCGCATTGAGCCGGTCGGCAAAGGGAAGCGTCGTGGACGCGAGGCTGACACCATCCAATTTCTTCCTGTCTCTGCCGACCATGCAATCGCGAGCCGCGGCAACCGCCATGCTGACGGCGTCTTCATCCCAGTTGGCAACCGATTTTTCTCCGCCGGCAACCGCCATGATAACAGGGGAATACCAGGCCATATTCTGGACTATTCTATTCCTACTCAACCTGTACCGTGGTATATACCCACCATAGGACGTAATACCAATCATAAAAGATTCCTCCTTTCCTGTTGTATATTTATGGTATTATTGTAAAAAGCTCCACCATGCCGATACATCGGCATAGTGGAGCTTCCAAGTAACTTAAATTTGCAAATGCGTTGTAAATAGTTCATATTTTTAACATTTATCAGTGTCTAACCCCTTTAATTACTATTTTTCTTTTTTGATTCTCTGTATGTGGCCGCGGCCAAGACCCTTTACTTCGCAACCAAGTTCGAAGTATTTTCTGATTTTGTCGTCGTCGAGGATACCGAAGCAATCTATGATCGCAGCGGGGGCACCTGTCGCTTTCACGATGTATTCAGGGTCAAGATCAAGGTATTCATTGTGTCGCACTGCCAGGACAACGGCGTCGGATCCCCTGAGGGTGGCCGGCAGGTCTTTCTCTACTCTGATGTTTTTGAGACCTTCCTGGTTTCTGAAGAAGCGTGACCAACTCGCGCCAATGGACGGATATGTGTCCTGGCTTTCAAGTTCCCACCAGTGTTCGACGTAGGGATCATGGACTTTTATTTCTCCACCCATTTCGGCCAGCTTTCTGACTATCATTTCCGAGCCGCTGTAGCGTGTGTCGCCCACGTCTTCTCTGTAGGAGGCTCCAAGTACTGTGATTACTGAAGCGGCGACAACTTTACCCATGTTTCGAAGCGCGTCTCTGACAAGTTCGGCGGCATGCAGCGCCCTGGTGTCGTTGATGTTTATTGCGTCAGGGGTGATTTTGAAGTTGTCGTCTTCAAATCCCATGAGGTGTCTGTAGGCCCATACTCCGAGGCCACCGTCTTTCGGAAGGCAGTAGCCGCCTATGCCAGGCCCGGGGAAGATCATGTTGTCGTGGGTGGGTCTTACTTTTATAGCCTTTATCACCTTGATCAAGTCAACTCCGTTTTTCTCGCAGAAATTACTCCATTCGTCCATGAATGCCAGGATTGTGGCCCGGTAGCTGTTTTCAACTATTTTCGCGGTCTCGCTTTCTATGGGCTTGTCGAGTACGGTGAGGGGATATTCCTCTACGTTCAGCACGTCGGACAGGAAGCGGTCTACTTTTTTCCTGCTCTTTTTATTGATGCCGCTGCAGACGCGCCAGAAATCGCGGATCGATTTTACATAGTCTCTGCCGGGCATGACGCGCTCGTAGCTGTGGGCGAGCATCGGTTCTTTTTTTATGCCGCGGCTTCTGAAGATCTTTTTCATGCTGGGATAGGCAATGTATTCGGTTGTGCCGGGAGGAACTGTGGTTTCGATGAGAACCAGACATTCCGGGGGGATATTTTCCGCGATTATCCTGATGGAGTCTTCGAGTGCTCCTATCTCGGCCCTGCCTGTGGCGCAGTTGCCAAGTTCCTGTTTCATGAAATCACACTGGACGTCAACTACGACAACGTCCGCGAGTTTGAGGGCATCATAGGTGTATGTCGCTATCAGGTTCTTTTTCTCTGTGACACAGCGCTTGATGAGAATGTCCACCTCGGGGTCTTCGGCCTTTACGGGGCTGACGCCTCTGTTTATCATGGGGATCTTCCAGAAGCTCCTGGTGCTGGGCCTCTGCATGCCGATGACAAATTTCTTCGGCTCGCCGGTTTTTCTGTCTGTGCTGTCCGCGACAACAGCCGCCATTACGGCGCCTACAAAACCGAGACCCATGACAACGACGATCTCACGCCCCATCTGACGCTGCTCGTTGACGATGGCTTGCAGTCGTTCGAACTCTCTGTCGTAGTCTTCTTTACTGGGAAGAGGAAAAGCTTCGCCGGAAGGAGCGAAACTACGCTGGTCTGTATGGTTTTTCTGATTCATATGATCCTTTCTTTGTTATAAAAACCTTTTGCTAATTTTCAGTATTGAATTTTTATCGTGTCCTGATACAATTAAATTTTTGAGGCATTTCATGCCTTAAAACTGATCATTATGGGGTGTTTTGCACTGGTTTTAATGCCAAGATATACCTCTCCCGTATCTTATGTTGCCGACGCCGCCCAGAAGAACACTT
>JAUXBI010000023.1 GCA_030619435.1 Syntrophaceae bacterium | reverse complement strand
TTGGGAAGGAAAAACAGGTGTCCCAGATCCAGTGTCAGATTGCACTTTTCGGCTATTTCCAGTGTGCTTGCAACAGCTTCTGGACAATAGTTAAAGCTCTCCTTCATTTCATCGGGAGATTTCAGATAAAACTCGTCCGTCTTGAAGCGCATTCTCTTTTCGTCTTCCATCGTCGTTCCGGTCTGTATGCACAGGAGTACCTCATGCGCCTCCGCGTCTTCACGATTGAGATAGTGGCAATCATTGGTCGCAACCATTGGAATGGAAAGCTTCGCACCTATCTCTATGAGCTGTTTATTGACTATTTTCTGCTCTTTGAGCCCATTTTCCATGATCTCAAGGTAGAAATTGCCTTCTCCGAACATCTCGCGGTATTCTATAGCTGCTTTTTCTGCGGCATCACTGTTTCCGTTAAGCAGGAGATAGGGTATCTCACCATTGAGGCACGCACTCATGCAGATGAGCCCCTCACTGTGGAGGGTTAACAGCTCCTTGTCCACACGTGGCTTATAGTAGAATCCTTCACGGTATCCGGCGGATGTAAGTTTCATCAGGTTTTTGTATCCTCTGGTATTTTTAGCGAGGACAACAAGGTGACGGGTTCCCTCATTCCTGTCTAACCGGCTTCCGGAAGCAACATAAAGTTCGCATCCTATAATGGGTTTTATGCCTGATTTGTAGGCTTTCTGGTAGAAGTCTATGGCCCCGAACATATTGCCATGATCGGTCATGGCAACGGAGGACATCCTGTACTCCTTCGCCTTTGAAAAGAGGTCATCGAGACGTATCGCGCCATCGAGAAGACTGTACTGGGTGTGCACGTGGAGATGAACAAAATCGGAGTATTTCATTTATCCTCTGTCTCTGCAATTACTTCAGGGGTCACGGTTCAGGTGTTTTTTAACCCGGAACCTATTAATCCAACCAATAGTTGGGGGCCTCTTTTGTTATGATAACGTCATGAACGTGACTCTCGCGGAGGCCTGCGGGTGTTATTCTTATAAACTTCGCCTTCTTTCTCAGTTCTTCTATCGTCCGGCATCCCACATAGCCCATTCCGGCTTTTATCCCGCCTACAAGCTGTTCTATGCTCGCGGAGAGGGTTCCGCGAAATGGAACTCGTCCCACTATACCCTCGGGAACAAGCTTCATATTATTTTCAATGTCATCGTCTTCCAGGTAGTAACGATCTTTACTCCCCGCCTTCATGGCTTCAAGAGAGCCCATTCCCCTGTACACCTTGTAACTTCTCCCCTGATAGAGAACAGTTTCTCCGGGGCTTTCTTCCGTGCCCGCGAATAGTCCGCCTATCATGACGGTATGCGCTCCGGCGCCGAGCGCCTTGACCACATCACCTGAAAATTTCACACCTCCGTCGGCTATCAGTGGTATGCCATACTTTTCAGAGGCTTTGAAACAGTTTATTATCGCTGTTATCTGTGGCACGCCGACACCCGCCACAATTCTTGTTGTGCAGATTGACCCGGGACCCACTCCTATCTTTACCGCGTCTACCCCTGCCTTCATAAGCGCTTCCGCCCCTTCGTATGTTGCCACATTGCCTGCTATGAGTTCGCAATCCGGGAAGTTGGACTTCGTGTTGCTGACCGCGTTAATAACGCCCGAGGAGTGTCCGTGCGAGGTGTCTATAACTATAACGTCAACCCCGGCTTTAAGCAAAGCGTCTACCCTTTCCTCTCTGTCGAGGATTCCCACGGCCGCGCCGACCCTCAACCTGCCGAGAGAATCTTTGCAGGCATAAGGATATTTTTTTATCTTCTCGATATCCTTTATAGTGATGAGTCCCTTCAGATTGAATTTATCGTCAACCACAAGGAGCTTTTCTATCCTGTGCTCATGCAGGATCTTCTTTGAATCTTCCAGTGTAATATCCGAGGAAACAGTCACCAGGTTTTCTTTGGTCATCACGGAGGATACAGTGTGATCAAGGTTTGTCTCGAATCGGAGGTCGCGATTTGTAAGGATTCCGACAAGTTTGCGCTTCTTTACTACCGGAACGCCCGATATCTTGTACTTCTTCATCAGCAGGAGGGCGTCTCTGACCTTCTGTTCCGGTTCTATCGTTATAGGATCAACAACCATTCCACTTTCGGACTTCTTTACCCTGTCAACTTCGAGCGCCTGGTTTTCTATGCTCATGTTTCTGTGGATGATCCCCATGCCTCCTTCCTGAGCCATGGCTATGGCCACTCCCGATTCTGTTACAGTATCCATGGCCGCACTGATAATCGGGATATTCAGGGATATATTGCGGGTGAGCATCACAGACGTATCAACCTCATTCGGCAGAATGCCGGACTCTGCAGGCACAAGGAGCAGATCATCAAATGTAAGGCCATCGGTTATCTTATCTTTTTCTAACATTGCGTACCTCCGGGTGTGTATGTTTCTATGTAATGGATTTGCCCATTAATGGGTACAAAATAGGCGTCTTTATCTTCGTCATATTTGATAAATTCCGCAATCTGATAGTAACCCGACCGCGAAAATCTCGCTTCAAACTTCCTGTTCTTGATGCTGCAGTAGAGCACATTGTCCATACCCACGCGCAGGGTTGAAGGGTACAGCTTTTCCGAGGTGAAATCGCTGAGAAGGATCTCTATGGATTCGTTTTCGCGATCTTCCCGGTTATCCCTGCCGGCTGCCTTCACTACGAAAGGAGTGTCTTCAACCTCTATCAGGCATTTATCCCCCTTGAATTCTATCAGGTATCTTCCCAGCTCGTCCTTCTTCAGGCTTTCAAAAAAGAGCTTGAGAATATCTTTTCTGAACATCCTCGCTCCCCTGTAATACCAGACACCCTCCTTGTCTATCTTTATGGGCAGGGAAGGTATTTCATTCTCCGGGTTCATGGTTACTGCCGCCTATTTTCCTGCGCTCTCGAGAATCATGGTTACCGGGCCGTCATTCACGAGATTGACCTTCATCATGGCCTGGAACTGCCCGGCGGCCACCTTTCCGACATGTCTTCGCACATTCTTTAAAAAATATTCATAGAGTTCACTGGCCTGTTCAGGCGCAGCAGCCCCGATAAACGATGGACGCCTTCCCTTCCGGCAATCGGCAAGAAGGGTGAACTGCGATACTACAAGCATCTCACCCGATATGTCCAGCAGGGAGAGATTCATCTTTCCGTCCGGGTCTTCAAATATCCGAAGATTCACTATCTTGTCTGAGAGATAATCGGCATCCTTCTCTCCGTCCCCTTTCGCAACGCCGAGAAACACGACAACACCCTTCCCTGTCTCGCCGACTATATGCTTATCAACGGAAACCCCGGCAGAATCGACCCTCTGAACAACGGCTATCATGACTGGTTTGCTCCTAACTCACGGCAATCTCTTAATAATTCATAAAGACATACCGATAACCTGCAAGATTTCCCCAAACTTCTAAATCTTCAAAAGAGAACCCCATAATTCTCCTCTACCTTCTGTTTTTTTTACCGTGAACCGATAACTGTAAACCGTGATATGAATTTCACATTGCGTTCAGTTTCCTGAGCGCAAGCATAAGTGCCTGCGTTCCCATCCTGCCATGCCCCTGCCCCTTCACGGCAATATACAGTTGTCTGACCAGAGACAGTCCCGGCAGGGACAGATCACATGCCGCCGCCTCTTCCAGGGCTATCCCCATATCCTTGATAAAGTACTCCACAAAAAAACCGGGGGTGTAGTCACCGTGCACAATTTTGGGCCCCAGATTATTTATGAGCCAGGAACTGGCGGCTCCCTTTCCTATTACGTCTATTACCGATTGTTCGTCGAGTCCCAGTCGCGAGGCATAGAGGAGAGATTCACAGACTCCTATCATCGTACCCGCAACAAGAATCTGGTTGCACATTTTTGTATGTTGCCCTGCACCAGGGCCACCCATATGAGCTATCTCTTCCCCCATCAATTTCAGAAGGGGCAACACCCTTTTGAAGACATTTTTGTCTCCCCCCACCATGATGGCGAGAGTGGCTGCTTTTGCCCCTGAGTCACCGCCGGAAACCGGGGCGTCGAGACTGACAATTCCGTGTTTTGAGGCTTTTTCGGCTATTCGCAGTGCCAGTTCGGGTCTGCTTGTCGTCATGTCCACGACCGTATGGCACATTCCCCCGGCAGATATTATTCCCTCTTCGCCAAAATATACATCTTCCACGTCCCGTGGATGACCGACTATCGTGAACACTACTTCCGAGTTGCGCGCAACCTCAGCCGGAGAGGCACACCACCGCCCTCCCCTCTTTATAAGATCTCTCGCCTTCTCCTCTGTTCTGCTGTATATGCAGAGATCGTGACCTCCGTCCTGGATGTGTCCTGCCATCGAAAAACCCATGACGCCTGTACCTATCCAGCCGATTTTCATAGCCTTATCTCTCCTTTAAATAGTAAAATACTTTCCTCCTGAATTTTTCACTGGTTTATCAGATGAGAGGAAAAACATCAACGTATTTTAAGATCCTCTTGATTTTGGAAAGAGCTTCATATACTCAAATCATCATGCGAAGAAGGATTCTCCTGATAAATCCCTGGATACATGATTTCGCGGCCTATGACCTCTGGGCCAAACCGGCTGGTCTCCTGTATCTCGCCTCCACACTGAAAAAGAATGGATATGATGTAAAGCTGATTGATTGTCTGGATCCTTTTCACCCCGGCATGGAAAGAGAAACCCGGACAAGGGCCCCAAAGAGGCTTCCGTCAGGACGGGGTGGCTTCTTCAAAGAAAGCATTCCGAAACCGGAGACATTGAAGGATTTCCCGAGAAAATATGGCCGGTACGGTATAACCCCCCGCATGTTTGAAAACGAGCTGCTGCTCGCGAAGAAACCGGACGCCGTATTTGTAACATCCATGATGACCTACTGGTACCCGGGTGTCTTCGAGACCATAGATATTCTCCGTCGCGTTATTCCCAAAGTACCGATTGTTCTGGGAGGAAACTATGCCACCCTCTGCGGAGATCACGCGGCAAGACACTCCGGCGCCGACATTGTGGTGAAGGGAGAGGGGGAAAAGGCCCTTGCAGAAGTCTTAAAGGATCTCTTTAATGATGAGCTGCAATTCCTTCCGGATAAAGACGATCTTGATTCATATCCCTTTCCCGCTTTCGAGCTTCTCTCACGCATGGATCACGTTCCCATAATGACATCGAGGGGGTGTCCCTTCAACTGTTCCTACTGCGCCTCACACCGCCTGAACGATGGCTTCAGAACCAGAGACCCCATAAGGGTTGTTGACGAAATAGAGTTCTGGAACAGGAAGTTCGGTGTAAGAAACTTCCCTTTCTATGACGACGCCCTCCTCGTCGACCGGGAAAGGCATGTGATACCCATGCTGGAGGAAATACTGAGGAGAGGGCTGGATTGTGTCTTCCACTGTCCCAATGGTCTTCATCTGAGAGAAATAGACGCGTTTTTGAGCAGATTGATGTTCAGGGCGGGTTTCAAGACTATACGTTTTGGTTTTGAGACTGCAAACACACGCCGACAGACCGACACCGGAGGAAAAATAACCAGCGAGGAAACAAAGGCTGCTGTCGCTCATCTGCTGGAGGCCGGCTACAATGGAAACGACATAGGTATGTACATCCTGTGCGGACTCCCGAATCAGAGCGCCTCTGAGGTGCGAGACAGCATAGATTTTATCAGGTCGTGCGGAGCCAGACCCGTCATCGCGGAATTCTCACCCATACCGGGCACACCGATATGGGAAGAGGCGGTGCAAGTATCCCCTTATGATATAGAAAAAGAGCCGCTCTACCACAACAACACCCTCCTGCCCTGCCGCGGAAAGGACTTTACATACGAGATGTACAGGGAATTAATAAACATGGCACGAAGGCCAACACATTAATCCGGCAAAATAGCACCCGGACTTTATCATGCCGGTTCTCCTTGTTTTCCATTTATTGACACTGTTAACCCTCTTAGTGCTTCTGACACGCAGTGAAAAACGGTCTTGACAATAATGTATCACTACAGTATCACTATTTCATGAAAACAGAATTAGTCACAACTCTAAAAAGGCATGCAACGCGCGTTCTGGCAGATCTGCGTGACTCCGGGGAGCCCATCTTGATTACAGAACATGGGAAGCCTTCAGCTTACCTTGTCGATGTGGATTCCTATGAATTCATGCGGCGCAGAATGCAGATTCTGGAAGGCATATCGCGTGGCGAACGTGCGATTATAGAGGACCGCACTTTCTCACAAGCCGAGGCCAGGAAAAAGATGAAGAAATGGCTCGACTGATCTGGACGGAATCAGCTCTGCTCGATCTGGATGAGATCGCTGAGTACATAGCACTCGACGATCCGCTGGCCGCATCTCGATACGTTCAGAAAGTGTTCGACAGAGTCGAGCGACTTGAGGCCCATCCAAGCTCCGGCAAGCGACCCGCAGAGTTGCCGCGCACATCGTACCGGGAAGTTGTGGTTGCCCCCTGTTGCATATTCTACCGGGTTGAGAAGAACGTCGTATACATCCTGTATGTTATGCGTTCAGAAAGGTTGTTGCGGACATTCCTGCTTGAGCAAAGGGATTGAGAGAAATAAGGCTTCCAACAAGACTTTTGCCGCCTGGCCCGTCTTTGATGGAGACATTCGCCGTTGCCTCACCAATCGCTTTCCTTACGGTATCCTCTACAGTATAGAATCTGACAGAATCTTCATCCTTGCCGTAATGCACCTCCATCGGGACCCTGACTACTGGAAACACCGAATGGAATAGGCAAAACCGTAAAAAATTTTCTAATCTCTTGACTTCAAAAACTTACACGTGTATTATACGTGTAAGTTTTTGAGGAGGTGTTTGTGATGCAAAAGAAACTTACAGTGACCATAAACGAAGAGGTCTATGACGGCTTACGAGCAATCATTGGACCACGAAAAATCAGCCGTTTTATCGAGGAGTTAGTTCGCCCGCATGTTGTCAAGAAAGATATGTATGCCGCATATAAAGAGATGGCTGCTGATCGTGTCAGGGAATCCGAAGCCCTTGAGTGGGCCGAGGGCACATTTGGAGACTTAACTGATGAAAAGAGGTGAAGTGTGGTGGATTAACTTTGATCCTTCCGTCGGAGGTGAAATCCGCAAGCAGCGACCAGCTGTCATCGTAAGTAATAATGCTGCCAATAATTTCCTTAATAGAGTCCAAGTCGTGCCCCTGACGAGTAGCATTGGTAAACTCTATCCAAGTGAAACATATGTGACATTTCGTGGGAAAAGAGCCAAGGCTATGGCTGATCAGCTTGCCACGGTGAGCAAGAAGAGACTAATCAATCCGGCAGGAACGATTTCCTCCACTGAGATGGAGGGTATCGGCCAGGCTATCACGATCCAACTTGACCTCTAAACTTGGGTTTGAATCGGGGTCACCATTATATGACTCTCAGGACAGGTAGCTCGTACACCACAAACCCCTTGTCACCCAGCTTCCCGCGAAGTGCTTCCATCGCGATGACCAGCTCGTCCTCTATGGAGTTTTCGGCCGCCACGGCGACGGCACAGTTATAACCTGGCCAGACGGCGTCATCAAGCTTGGAATCGGACTTCTTGCCTTTACCAAGAACCCTGTCCCATTTGGTGTAACCGGTCACACAGCAGATAGTAAGCATTTCCATTACATCTTCGTCAAAGTCGGCATCATAGATCATCAAAAATAGCTTCATGATACTCTCTCTTCTTTTCGTTTTTCAAACATATAATAAACAGTAGGAATCAGAATTAATGTGACCAGGGTGGAAACTAAAAGCCCCGAAATAATGGTTATCCCCAATGCGTTCCATACTTCCGCGCCGACGCTCCTCGAAAGAGCCATGGGCAGCATTGCAAAAATCGTGGTCAGGGTGGTCATGAGAATTGGCCTCAATCGATTCCTGCCGGCCTGTGTAACCGCCTCAAAAAGAGGCTCCCCTCTTTTCTGAAGGAGATGAGTATAATCGAGAAGGACAATGGCATTTTTAACCACTATTCCCTCCAGCATAATAATCCCCATAAAGGTCATTATATCAAGAGAAATTCCCCCAAAGTAAAAAGCATAAAAAACACCACTTGCCGCGAAGGGAACAGAGAACATAATTATAAGTGGATCTCTCAGGTTGCCGTAAAGAGATGCCAGCACCATGTAAACGAGAATGATGCCGAGGATAAGAAGCAGTGTAAAATCGCGAAACGCTTTCTGCTGTTCTTCTACATCGGCCCCGAAACTGACGGATATACCCTCGGGAATCCCTGTTTTCTTGAGTTCTTTTTTAATATCCTCCGTCACATCACCCAGGGGACGTTCAAAAATATCCGCTTCCACCTTGATAATCCTTTGCCGATTTTTTCTTTGTATCTCGATGGGGCCTTCCCCATTTATTATTTGTGCCACATTTCCTAATCTTATCATTCTTCCATCAGGTGTGAAAATGGGAATTTCCGGCAGTGTTTTTAATCTGTCTTTGTCTTCCTTCCGGAACCGTGTAAATATATCAAAGTTATCGCCTGCATCACGAAACTGTGTCGCTTTCACACCGTAAAAGTAGTTACGAAGTGTTCCGGCTATGGTAGCTATATTTAACCCGAGAGAGGAGGCCCTGGCCCTGTCAACCTTTACCCAAAGCTCGGGACGCGGGTCTTTCTGACTGATTGTCACATCTCTCAAACCAGGGATTTTTCCCATAACCCTTTCCAGTTTTTCGGCAAATGCTAAATTGGCATTCAGATCTGCCCCCTGTATCTCCACAGAAACGGGTTTGCCTGCACCCATCATAAGCGATTTGATGGGACTGGTCGCGGTAACCTGAAGCCTGTTGATTCCCGGTATTTTTTCTATTCTTTCTCTCAATATATTGGCAATCTCCCTGGCGCTTCTATCCCTCTTGTCCATATCCACAAGTCTAAAGCCTATCTCACCCACATTTGGCCCTTCATCGAACCCGAGTACCACACCTGTTCCTTCCTCAGTCGCTCCATCAAAGGCATACGAGTGTCTGTATTCTTCAGGTTTTACAACCTCATCCATTATTTGTATTACCTTTTCAATGACCTGGTTGGTTTCCTCTATGCGGGTTCCTTCCTGAAGTCGAAAATTTATCCTTACATCGCCGGAATCCGGTTCAGGAACAAACGCAGTCGAGAGGAATGGAATCAGGGAAAGACTGCTTGCAAATATAACCACAGCAAGGAAAACGACCGTCTTTCTGTGTCCCAATGACCAGCCAAGAAAACGGTTGTACCCATCTTCCACAATTTCCAGATGTCTTTCCGTCATACTATAAAATTTCCCAAGAAAGCCCTTTCTTTTCTTCAGGGTTTCCGGTGTGGATGTTATCCATTGAGAAGAAAGCATGGGAGTCATGGAAAGGGCGGTAAAGAGAGACGCTAAAAGCGTTATTGAAACGACAAAAGAAAGCTGCTTGAACAGAATGCCGGTAAGCCCGCTAACAAAGATCAGGGGAACAAAGACCGCTATTATGGTCATGGTAGATGCCGTGACGGCCATACCCATTTCATTGGCGCCATAAATGGCGCTGGGTTTCACCCTTCCTCCATGTTCTACATGCCGGACAATATTCTCCAAAACAACGATCCCATTGTCCACGACCATACCTGAGGCGATAATTAAAGACAGAAGTGAGATTGTGTTGATTGTGTATCCGAAGATGTAGAGGAAGATAAAGGAGATAATCAAGGAAAAAGGAATAGTAAGCGCTATAATAATGGCGGTTCGGAATCTCCTTAAAAATGCAATTGTAACCAGTACAACAAAAAATATACCCCACAGAAGTGTATTACGGAGATTTTTTATTGCCAGAAGGATATATTCGGCCGTATCAAAAGGTATTTCTATTTTTACATCGGACGGAAGCACCTTTTGAATCTCTGCTAATCTTTCTTTTACCCTGTGAACTACTGCAACCGTGTTTTTACCCGTCTGCTTTTGAAGCAAGATCAGAATTGACTTTTTACCATCTGCCCATGCGTTAAGCTCCTTCGGTTTATAGGAATCCCGCACATCCGCCACATCGCGTAGATATACAGGTCGCTGATTAAAATATCCTATGGTGGTATCCCGTATTTCTTCGATCGTTTTATAGCGTGCGGGCACGCGGATAAAATAGTCTTTGTACCCCGTTTTGATGCTCCCTGCCGGAATGTTGAGGTTTTCCATGGCAAGGACCTGATTGACCTGTTGCATGGATAGATGGAAACCCTCTATTTTTTTCATATCGAAACATACATTAATACGTCGTCTCAGCCCGCCGTAAGCTACAATCGCCCCCACACCGGGAACCCGCTTCAATTCATCAGAAATCTTTTTATCCACAAGGTGATAAAGTCTCGGCCAGGTCTTTTCCCCCGTTATGGTTACAGCCATAATCGGCATTGTGGAGCTGCTGAATTTAAAGAGCATGGGAGGATCCGCATCACCCGGAAGATCCCGTTTGGTAAGCTCCAGCTTGTCCCGTATATCGTTGGTAGCCACATTCAGATTTGTGCCCCAGTCGAATTTACAGGAAACAACAGACAGATTGTCCAGCGACTTGGAAGTAAGAGTATCCAGGTTGTTTACAGAATTGACCTGGTTCTCAATGACATCAGTTACTTCTGACTCCACATCGGAAGCGCTGGCGCCGGGCCAGGCGGTAAGAATGGAAACTACGGGAGGTTCAATATCCGGAAGGAGGTCAATATTCAGTTTGGTAACAGAAACCATTCCGAGGAGAATAATTGCACAGAAGAGCATCAGGGCGGCAACGGGTTGCTTAACCGAAAATTCAGGAAGTCTCATTTACAAAGCTCCTCCTGTCACCCGATTTACCACGACGACGGGAACACCGTCTTTCAGTCTGTTCTGCCCTTTTACTACCACCTTTTCACTTTCTGTAAGTCCATTAGTTACCTCCACATAATTTCCCTGGGTAAAACCGGTCTCTACATTTTTCAGAACCGCTTTATCCTTCTGCACAACATACACATAATAATTTCCGGTTCCCGGCAACCTGTTCAAGGCATCCCTGTTAACGACAAGGGTGCTTTTCCCCCCGAGATAAAGCTTGACATGAGCAAACATGCCGGAGCGGAGAAGTTTATCTTTATTGGGAACAAAGATTTCAAGCTCTCCTGTTCTGGTTGCCGGATCGAGAGTTGGGTTTATAACGGATATAATTCCCTTAAAGACCCTGTCGGGGAAGGCATCAACTGTAATTTCGCATTCCATGCCTTTCCTGACGTGTGGAAAGTCCTTTTCCGTAACTGTGGTGACAATCTTCACCTCTGTTTCTGAAGAAATTCTAATGATGGGCTGGGCAACGGAAGACATGTTCCCCCTGTCCACATAACGGGCGGATACATATCCACTGATCGGGGCATAAATCCTGTGGTTCTTGTACAGGATTTCAAGCTGCTGCAGTACTGCTTCCGATCTCCTTACCTGTGCTTTTGCAGATTTTCTCTGCGATTTTATGTGATCCAGCTTCTGCCTTGCCAGGGCCTTTTCTCTGTAAAGATTTTCAAGACGGATACAGTCTTTTTCTATGACGTCCAGATTTGTCTTCGCCAGGTCAAGCGCTGCTTCGGCTTCTTCAATTTGCGCCTTTATCATTTTATTTTCAAGGGTTGCAATAAGAGCGCCCTTTTTTACGAAATCTCCCCTCTCTACCGGAAGTCTTTCAATTATTTTACCCGGCACCTTGGGATATACATTGACCTCCAGCATCGGCCTGATATCTCCTGTCTGCTCCAGGATATGCTGCATATTAATGATCTTTGACTCGGCAACCTGAACGGAAACCTTTTCTATCTTTTCAACTTCTACCTCCTTCTGGCTTATGAATCGCACGTAATTAAAAC